>JBAXMF010000001.1:0-38817 GCA_037134435.1 Methanomicrobiales archaeon
AGCTTCCGGGAAAATTCATTGGGTTTCTCCCCGGCGACATTGAATGACACGACACCGGTCCCTTTCGGGCTGTAGACACTTACACCCGGGATCTTTTCGAGTCCCTCGTACATTCGTGAGCCGAGCTGTTTTTCATGTGCATGGATATTCCTGACACCAAGTGAACTGACGAGGTCAATTGCAGGCCCGAGCCCGATAACCCCTGGGATATTTGGTGTTCCTGGTTCAAATCTTGCAGGAGGAGGAAGTAATTTTACGGTGTTATGCGAGACCGATACCACCATTCCACCCCCGAAGATTGAACAATTCAGGGACTCGGGATCTTTCATATAGAGTGCCCCCGTCCCCTGGGGCCCGAGAAGTCCTTTATGCCCGGGAATTGCGAGATAATCGATATGGGTAACATCGACCGGGAAATGTCCCACTGACTGCGCCCCGTCGACGATAACAGGTACCCCGGCATCATGGGCTATGCGTCCTATCTCCTCCACTGGTTGTACAGTCCCGAGAATATTGGGCATATGGGTGACGGCGATCAATCTCGTCTTAGAAGTGATGGCCTCCTGGATCGTCCGGGGATTGAGATATCCCTTCTCATGCGGGATGAATGTAACGCGGACACCTTTTTTCTTAAGGTTCATCCAGGGAAGAAGATTCGAATGATGTTCCAGCCACGTGGTGATTATTTCGTCGCCCCGTTTCCAGGTGAGTCCGTTAGCAACCGTATTCACTGCATCGGTGGTATTTTTTGTGAAAATAATGTGGTCGGGGGAGACCTTTAGAAAATTTCCGAGTCGTGACCTGGTCTCCTCATACTTTTCCGTTGTCTTCCGGGCAAGATGATGGGCGCCTCTTCCGTGATTCGCTGCGTATTCAAAAAAATATTCGCACATCGCATCGACAGAACACCGGGGTGTCTGGCTTGTCGAGGCACTGTCGAGATAGACGCACGTTGAAAGTATTGGAAATTCCTGGCGTAACTTTTGAAGATCATACATGTACTGTCACCTTGGAGAAAAGGGATCCCCCCGATATGCACTACAGATAAGAATTGCATATGATAAATATGTTCAAGATCGTTACCTTTGAGAGATTTTCTCAACGATTATTTTGAGTACAAAAAAAGTAGTGAGGCCTTAAGAGTGGACTCAAAAAAATTTCCGTACCGTTAACGAAGACCTGATCCGAATCCACACTCCCTTATGAGGTGTTTGGTTCCTGGTCACCTTCCTCAAAGAATATATTTTTATAGATTATTGACACACGATCAATTCACAATTGTGAATTGCACCGTTAGACCCCGCCAGGGTGGCGGAGCTGCTACACGGCTGACGGGAGATCAACGATACTCGGTTAAATACCTGAATCTGGATCTGTGAGACAATATGACGGATAATGAAAATAACGGACCATTATTGATCCTCGGCTGCCCGGAGGTGCCGGTCCAGCAGGCACTTGCGCTGTACTGTGCCCACCGGTTCGGGAGCCAGGGGAAAGAATTGCGTATTGCGGGAAACACTGCAGTCCTGCAATTACTCAGGGTCTCTGACCCTGGTAAAGTCTATGTTAAGAAGATGATGGACCTCGATCGGTGTATCGAAGACCTCTCGACCAGGAAACTCGAGCCGGCCGAATGTCTCGTATTTGCCCACAGCGACGCGGGAATTTCCTATGCGACCACGGTCCGTTATCTCACAGAGGGGAGGCTGATTGCGGTTGTGTTTGGGAGGATGGCCGAAGAACTTGGTGCAGGGCTGGATATTCCCTGTGAAAAAATCGTTGAAAAAGCGGTGCATAATCCGGGACAACTCCGCCGGAAACTGGACGAGGTGATGGGATGGGCTGTGTAGAAGACCTAGGATATGAGGTGCTTAAATCAGGCGTCTCCTTCAAAGAATGTAGGGCATTTATCGAAGAACACTGTAGCGAGGTTTTCTATGTGAACCCGGGTTTCAAAATCTTTGAAAAATGCCTGATCGGAGTTCCACCGATCGCAATCGGGTTGGTCGGTCCAGTGGTTATCCTGCCGTATACAAAACCCTGTTATGGGACCTTCATCCTCAGGGTCGAGAGTGCCGAAGAAGCTGATAAGATCAGGGTTACCGGAAGGAAAAAGCCGTAATACAGGCTTAATTCCTTTTGTCAGATTAATCTCTCCGTCAGGCCCTCTGGGAGAACCCCTTATCCCCGCCCAAATTACCATTGCTACCCGATAAATCATCCTGATCTACATTTTTCCCTTTCGGTACCGAATACGGATATTTACGGCGATTGTATCCTAATTCCACAAATAATTTGCATCATTTTGTGCTATACCAGGTGGCTATGCACTCTTAACCAGAAAAAGATGCAATTTTACTATCAATTCCCGGAAATCCCAATATGTCTCTACAAAATTTATAGACCTCTTATAAATCCTTTAACCATTTGTAGAAGGGTGCGGAGTCAGAATTTCAGTGGGCTAAGGCATCCGTTTTTGGTCATGTGACGTACCTGGTAATGGCAGGATGTAGTAAATCCCGTCCATTTTAGCCTTCATTCCCTGAGAAACAAGGGCCCAATGGGGTCTTTTAATAATAAGGCCATTAATCGGCTATTTCCAAAAATCAGCGGAAATAACAAGGGTGACAAACAAAAATCAGGGCACCGGCAGAATGGGGGTTAGTAAATGGTGGTGCAACACCGTAACATGGCTTATCGTTGGAATAACGGGGCTGGAAATGCCCGGAATTTTATTCCTGCAGGCCGGAATTGAATTGGTGCCAAAGGCCCGAAAAGAAGGACACTTTTTTTGGGGTGGACAGAATGGGAACGTATCCTTTTCAGGGTCTATCAAACAGTAACATTTTAACCGGAGAATAGCCCTTTTTCCATTTGGCAACCCGGATTGGGCTCCCGGTGGGAATTGTAATTGTACCTATCCCTATCCCGGTAAAAAAAGAAGGAGATAATTCGCAGAGATGTAACTTCGGGAGCACTGAAAATGCCAGAATAAAAACCCGGCTGGAGGTTTTTAGCCCCCATAGCCTTGCCGGTTCAGACAACAATATTGGTATCAGAAAATGGTTTTATCGTAATAAGGATATAGTCCCGCATGCGTGAGGGCCTGACATCGGCAACAGCCCCGATTGTTATGCCGTTTTCAATCTCACATTCCCTGATCATTCCGGCGTACATGTCGTACGGTAATTTGATGCGGAGCCCGGCAATCTGGACCGTTATCGGGGTCGGGGATGTTACGTCTTCAATATCCGGGACTTGTTCGGTAATGATATCCATCAGGCGTGCAGGGGAAACCGAGAGCGGATCCTTGGCAATTTCTTCCCGGCGGATGTCAAGGACGCGGGTGATTTCTGCCACGATCTCTTCCAGTTTCTCAATCTCGTCCGACTCTTTCGTCCTGTGCATGAACCTGCCCACGTTTCCCACGTAGCCGGAAACCGGTGGGTCGATAATCTTCTCGAGTGACTCTTTCGACGGGCCCCCGCAGACCACGATCGGGACCTCTATACCCCTCCTTAAAACGGGAAGTTTCTTCTCGATGCAGGTCTCGAAATTGCCGAGCATGAAGAGAGCGAGGTCATGCTCGTTGATCACGTCCCGTTCTTCGTCATTTAACTGAGCAATCCGCTTCCCAAATCCCCTTGCGAGCCCGACCATGTTGGTCTTCGCACCATTTCTCCTGATATATTCTGCCACGTCGCAGGAGGCGTGGGGGAGGTGGTGGATCTCAAGGCTCATGGTGACAACGGCGATCTCGGTCCCTACCAGCGATGCAGGGATGATATCCCCCATCAGTGGCTTTCCAACAGCACGGATAAGCTCGATATCATCTCGCGGTACCAGTGCCTGGAGGACCACTTCCTGTGCGACGAAATGTTTCTGGATGATATAGCCGCCGACATCCTCGATGAGGTCAACAATCTCATCATGGCGGTATATACCCCCTTTGTACGTAACCGGGACCAGGATCACAGGCTCTCCCCCATTAATCTGAACTTTTCCGATAGGAGCGGGGTAATATCCTCGTCAAGGGTATTTTCACTCGCGATATAGTAGAACTTCCCGTTCCCATAATATTGCCGGCGTACCTTGAACCCTTCCGGGGCAATCGTCTGCATCGCGTAGATCAGGTCTTTGTAGAGGGCCTCGCTCGGGTCACCAACGACCATGTCCGGCAGCCCCTCCGACTCCTTACGCTCAAGCGGCATGACAATTGTAAGCCTGTCTGGCTGGTCCACCCTTGCCTGCCCGAACTTATCCCAGAGTATCTTGAGCAACGGTGCAAGGTACGCTTCATTGGCGATCGATATCGTTACCTTGTTGTCCTCGATATTTACATCTGAAAAGTCCCGGATGGTAACAAGTCCCGGTAATTTCCTCGTAGTCCCGACGGCAACAAATATCGGGACTGATGGGTCAATGAACACGTGGACCTTCGCGACAACCCTGACGAGGTCATGGTCCAGGAGCACCGTGGAGACGATCCGTTGGTAGTATTCGCCCCCGAGTGGTTCCGGGCATTCCACCAGAAAATAATCGAGCGCCCCCATCTACTTCTCCCCGATGAACCCGGATGAAAGGAGTGCAGAACCCACGGCCCCTATATACTGGGAGTAGGGTGGCACGACGATCTCAGCCTGCAACAGTTCACCCATCGCAAATACCAGCCCCGCGATCAGGGAGGTGCCGCCCACCATGATAACGGGCTCCCTGATGTCCACTTCCTGTAACTGCTGCTCAAATACCTGTTCGGCAACGCTATGGCAGGCGGCAGCAGCCACATCTTCCTTTGAACTCCCAGCTGCAAGGGCATTCACAAGGCTCTGGGTGCCGAACACGATACAGTAACTGTTCATCGCCACCTGTGCGGACATGCCTTTGAGTGCAAGCGGCCCGAGCTCGGTGATATCTACGCCGAGGCGCTTTGCGGTCATCTCAAGGAACCTGCCACTTGCCCCTGCACAGATACCCCCCATGGTAAAGGTCCCCGGGATCCCGTCCTGGACACTAATTGCCTTGTTGTCCATCCCGCCGATATCGATTACGGTCGAAGGACCGTGCTGGCAGTCTGCAAGGAATACTGCCCCCTTGGAGTTCACGGTCAGTTCTTCCTGGATAAGGTCTGCCTTGATCTTTTCGCCGACGAGGAACCGTCCGTACCCGGTTGTGCCAACAGCCTGGATCTCTTCCCGTTTAACGCCTGCCATATCAAGTGCCTGTTGTATTGCGACATTGGCACTTTCGAGCACATCGGTTGTTGGTAACCATCCGGTGCCGATAATTTTGTTATCCCTCATCACCACGGCCTTTGTTGTACTGGAGCCGGAATCCAGCCCGAGCGTGAGCCCGACCTGGGTCTCCCTCGCAAGCAGTGCTCTCCGCCGTGCGATGGTCGTCAGGGCTTCCATTCGTGTGAGTAAGGTCCCCGAGGTGGTCCGTTCGGTGAATGAATAACTGACGACCGGGAGCTTGGAGTTCTCATGGATGTACCTCCTGAGCTCGTTCCGGACAATAGCTGCTTCTGCACAACGGAAACAGGTAGCGATAAAGACCGCATCTGCCTCGACCCTTCCCTCAACAAGTGCCTTTGCCCGGGCAATCGCCAGCTTGAGGTCCGGGCTGCGGACATCAAGGCCGAACGCGGTGAAATCTCTTTTTATATCTGCGAGACTGATATCGGGGTAAAAAATCTCAGCATCAACCGCTTTTGCGGCCTGGTCAATCTCTTTCTGGACTCCACTATATTCAGGACCACACGAGAGTTGTGCAATGCGTACCGGGGTAGTCATTTTGCCCTCCCTAGTCCTTTGAGGAAATCCCTGATCGCTGCAACAAATTCTGCCCCTTCTGAGTCAGTCTTTGGGTAATTCAGTTCCAGCACAGGAATATCGCGTTTCTTCAGAAGGAATATGATCAGTTCGTTCGTCCGGGCACAACCCATGCAACCGAAGGCGAGATCTGCATCGTGAATAATGATACCTGCTTCAGCGTCCTCGATCATCGGGCCGTAGAGCGACATCCGGCCCCGGACACCCGAGGGGACCTCAACAGCTGCATACTTAAGGCCTTTTTTCGGGTCTTCCGGGCTGATCTGGAGTGGGGGTGATTCAAGGCCTGCGGTCTGGATATGCTCCCGTATTGATTGTGCTGCGCTCAGGGGGGTATGGCCGAACCGGGCAACAAGGTCAGAGAGGATCAGGCTGGTAGCGGGATAAATAAAAACTTTCGCCATTTTTTTCAGGGCTCCTGTGCTTCGACTAATTGTTTTAACTTGTCAATACCGAGTCTCGTTTCCGGTCCGGGAGATGGCGGGTGCGGAATAGATTGTTCATCACGAAGAGGGAGTACGTGGAGTCCGTACGAGACGTGGCGGATAAGGGAAATTTCGAACTCATGTCCGAAATACCCTGGCCTTGCACCACCGAGGTTCGCCCGGCAGCGCCGCGGGTCCCCGGGGGGGAACCCCCTGTCTTTTACAAAGATGTGATCGGGATCAAGCTCCCGTAATGCTCCGATTATCTTTTCCACTTCCTCTGCAGTTCCCGTGATCTGGAGCCCGAAACAGGTCTCCTTGATCATCGCACCTTCCGAGATCTCATATGCCCTGACGGCCAGGTCCTGTGGTGTCATCTCCGGTGACTCAACGAATACGTATTTCGTCACCGTCCCCTGGTAACGCGGAATGTACTCGCTCATCCCTTTACCTCCCTGATAAACACGATATCTTTCTCCCTGATATTTTTCAGCACGTCGGGGTTCCTGACCCTGCCAATGATATTGGTCCCTTCAAACGGCTCAGATGTGGGCCCGAACTCCCGGTGTGCAGATACCCTGATCCCGACAAGTCCTACCCCTTTCCTCGCTTCATTGGTAATGGCAAGGGCCCCTGCAGGGACTTCGCCCTGCGGAGTATTTTCAGGGATAATTTTCACACCTTTTGGTATCGCCGGCTTGAACAGGTAGACATCGTCAAATATAAAAAATGACGGTACCTGCCCGACATCATGGGACCAGAGGCCTGTGAGGACCCGGAATATTTCACAGGAGTCCGGTGCCGCAGCATCATCGAGGACAATGTCGATCACCCTTGATAGCGATTCTGTACCGAGCGACACCGTTCCGGCGGCCAACACCTCGAGTGTTGTCCCTGGTACCTGCCCGACCACCACGCGGTCTCCCTCCTGGCTGTCGACCTGGGTTTTTACTCCACGCGATGCCGCAACCCGCAGGGCTTCACCGAGTGGAAGTCCGATCAGGTCAAACCGTGCTGGCGATGCCCGGGTACAGAAAATATCGTCCGCCTTTGCAAGCCGGGCAATCTCTATCCCGTGGACTACCTGGGCTACGACGGTGTGAGCGGGGTTGCTTGGGACATCTGCGGTATAAATATATATGGCACCCCGCGACCGGCCTTTTGTCCGGACCGTTACGGTCCCCTCCCGTCTTGGTTCTTTCAACTCAAGTGATACATCAACCTGGGTCCGGCGGCCATCAAAAATATGGGTGCTCGCGGCCCTGCCAACATGAAACGTCCCGTCTTCCAGTGCCAGCAGCAGATGTTCAACGCTTCCTGCACAACTTGTATCGATATGGTCCGCTTCATACCCCTGCACGGCGAGATCGACATGGGTTACAATCTGCATCCCATCTTCAAGAAGGAGGTCCGGGTCAGTCGTTGTAAAAGAACGGGTGGTGTCAGCCCATGCGATGACAGGGATTACATCCGTTACCCTGTCCCCGGCGCTCCAATGGTCAAGCACCCCGCGGCCGGACACCACTCTCCCGATTACGCCCCCGTTTTCACCGGCGCCGTGGTCTGCAGAATGCCGCATCCTTGAAAATACCAGGTATGACAGGTTCGGGTCGTAGCCCCCGCACCCGAGGACCAGGTCCCCACGCTCGTATAGGTGGGGCCTCCTGTCCGGGACAATGTCAGAAGGGAACGGTCCGAAGGCGGCACTATACCGGTCTTCCCAGTGTAATTTCAGGCTGTCGATAAAGCCGGGGCTTTTGATGGATATACTACCTGATGCAGGGATCTCAACCCGTACTTCCCCTTTCGTGGTCAGGACCTGGAGATTTTCTGTTGCCTCCTTTTCCTGCGTGCCAGGCCGTATTACTGCCACGCAACAGAGCGGATCCCTGCCGGTGACTACCGATGCGAGCCTGCTACCTTCTGGCACTTCGCGGCTCTCCCCGTCGACCCGGATCGTAACCATTTCCATCCTCCAATTGATCAGGGGGCTGCCGGTTTGCTCATGACTGAACGTTCTTCTTCCGTCAGGATTGCAAGCACATCGGCTGTTTTTCCAATTGAGACAATTTTTCCGCCCCGCATCAGTGCCAACCTGTCACAGACCTCCCTGACAAATTCCATGTCATGGGACACAACAATGAAGGTCTCCTCCATCTCGTCCCGTGCATGCAGGATTGAATGTTTAACATCGAGTTTTGTGATCGGGTCCATTGTCCCCGTGGGTTCATCCAGGACAACAAGCCGTGGTTCACGGATCAATACCTGGGCGAGTGCCACCCGGTGACGTTCTCCCTCGGAAAGCTGAGACGGGTACCGGTCGAGGATCTCTCTGCCCTTCTCTTCGGAAAAGCCTGACATCCGGAGCGTAATAACCGCTTTTCTTATTGCGAGTTCTTTAGGGAACTCAAGACCTATTGCATCGGTTAAGTTATCAAGCACCGTGCGATGTGGGAACAGGTCATATTCCTGGTGTAACAGCCCGATATAACATTTGGCCCGTCCCCGGTACTCAATACCGGGTTTTGTCATATCGATCCATTCATCCCCGATCTTCATGTTCATCTCACCGGATGTCGGCTCGATGATCCCGGAAATGATTCGCGAAAGCGTGGTCTTTCCTGCGCCACTCTTACCGATGATACCGAATATTTCCTTAGTAAAGACTTCGAATGACACCCCGTTTACTGCCTTGACTACCCCGCGGTCAACGGAGATGTACCGTTTGATGACATCCCTTGCAGAGAGGATCGGTTCCCCGATCTCGACTGCCTCGAACTCCTCCTGGTCATTGTAGTCCTTCATGAACTGTTGTATGACGTCGGCTGGAGTGCCAAGCGCGGTAATCGTTCCATTCTCAAGGAGCATGGCCCTGTCAGCAACATCCTCGATAACCTGCGAGAAGTGGGAGGTGACGACCATTCCCATGTTCTCCTTTCCTGCGGCCTCAAGAAGCATGGCATGGACTATTTTCGCGGTGCCGGGGTCAAGTGTACCGGTCGGTTCATCTGCAAAAAGGATGAACGGCTCTTTCGCCAGCTGGCGGGCTAGTACTACCCGCTGTTTTTCACCGCCCGAAAGGTCCCGGGCGATATGCATCATCCGGTGGGAGAGCCGGACCTGGTCGAGGAGGTCTGCCGCACGGTTGATGGATTTTTCTGCCGGATAATTGATATCATCGAGTGCATGAAGGACGTTTTCGATGACCCGATCGTCCCCGTAGAGAGCAAATGTCCTCTGGAACATGATCGCCGTACGGCTCATAATACGGCGTTTCATTGCTGTATTGTCGTCGTTCCAGAAATCAACGTCGAGTGGTTTGAGAGATCCTCCGCATTTAGGACACACCTGGCCTTTTTTGCTCGGGACATCCATGTAGTCGCAGCCGTCACATGCTGCAACATGGTAGATGATCGTTCCGCTCGTCGGGGGTATCTCAACCCCTCTCATGAGCTGCATCAGGACCGTTTTTCCTGCGCCGCTCCTTCCGATAATCCCAAGGATTTCTCCTTCTGAAAGTTCAAAAGAAATGTTATTGAGGACTCGTTTTCCGTCAAAATCCATGCACAAATTTTCAACGGTGATCAGTGGGGCCATTCTTCACCTCTTGTAGATCATGTGGCGTTTTGGCATATTACTTTTTATATATAGATATATCAGGATCCGGCACATTGGAGTTTTCTTACGATCTCAACAACCTCGCTCACGTTTTTCACAACATGCCCTGCGATCTTGTAGAGCTCGTCTGGTTTCCCCCCTGCCTGCTCCTCGGTGAGGATTGCAATATCGGCTTTTTTCATTGCACACAGGTCGTTGATGCTGTCACCGACCATCACCACCTGGTCAAATTCACACTGGAGGTCTGAAACGATCTGCGCCTTCATGGATGGCGTCGCCACCCCATACACCCGGTCACGCGGAATACCCAGGTAATCTGCCATCCGTTCGAGTTTTGTTACCCGGTCCCCGGACGCGATATAGGTGGGCACTCCCATCCTGTGCAGGGTGGAGATGGCCTCCTTGGCGCCTTCAAACGGCCTTCCCCCGGTGGTAATCGTAAATTCAATGCCGGGCAGGGCCATGTTCAGGATGACCCCGCTGTTCATCGTCACAACCGCCTCCCGGCTGCAATTTCTCCACACATCACGGATACACTGCTGGAGGTCACCGACCGTTGCATTGGTGTCGTTATACAGGGTGTCACCCACCTCCTCGGCGGCGACGACCTTCCTCGTGCAACTGATACCAAACCCGATATTGTTCTCGACCAGGAACTCAGACAGGAGTTTTCCCGGTGGCGTGTCCATTACCTCCCTCGAATGGAGGTGCATCACGACAAGCACCCGTTCAGGAGAACTGAAGGTGAGCATTGTGGTCTCAATACCTGGTAAGAGCTGGTTGTTCAGTACATCCTTTGCCACCCGGTAGGTATGGAGCAGGGTACCGGCACTATCAAAGACTACCGCGACTGACGTTGCAAATCACTCCCCATAAACTCTTTCTAGTTATTTATCCTTGAATAAATGAAGCTGGATGGTCCTTACTGATACCGCAGACAAGATAAAGAGCATGGAGATCCGGGGGGCAGGGCGGATCGCCCGGGCGGCAGCCCTCGCTCTGGCAGAGCATGCAGAATCACTAGATTCTACCGATATGACCCTGTTTTCCCGTGAGATGAAGCGGGCAGCGGACCTTATAGCGGGGACAAGGCCCACTGCAGTCTCGCTCCCGAATGCGGTGAATATTGTCATGGCGTCCATAGCCCATGCGACGACTGTTGCGGAAGCGAAAAGAGCGATTGGTTCGAAAGCCCGCGAATTTGTCCAGTCCTCGAACCAGGCGGTCGAACGTATCGGTAAAATCGGGGCCCGCCATATCAGGGACGGGGATGTTGTCCTTACCCATTGTAATTCTGAGGCCGCACTTGCCTGTCTTATCGAGGCGAAAAGGAGTGGCAAGGAGTTTTCCGTTTTTGCAACAGAAGTCAGGCCAAGGAACCAGGGACTCCTCACCATCCGCGTGCTCAATGAAGCAGGGATCACAACGAATTTTATTGTTGATTCCGCAGTCAGATCGTTCATCAACGAGATAGACCTGGTGATAACCGGTGCTGACGCTGTGACGGTGAATGGCGCGGTAGTCAATAAGATCGGGACCTCCCAGATTGCGCTTGCCGCCCATGAAGCACGGACAAACTTCGTCGTCGCCGCAGAAACATACAAATTCGCGCCACGGACCATTCTCGGTGAACTGATCCAGATCGAGGAGCGACCGGCAGGTGAAGTGCTCCCGGACGAGATTGCGAAAAACCTCCCGTATGTCACGGTGAGGAACCCCGTGTTCGATGTGACCCCTGCGGAGTACGTTGACCTTATTATCACCGAATCAGGGGCTATTCCCCCCCAGATGGCGTATATAATTATCCGGGATTACCTCGGCTGGGACCTATCGGAATTCGGGAAGGAATTTGATATTGACCACCACGATTAGGAGAGAAAATTACCATGTCGGATGTTATTGCATCATACTATTTCAGGCCCAGGGGTGACACCACCCCAAAAGAGGCCGCGCAAGCCCTTGCCGATGAAGAGACCACCGGTACATGGACTGGTATAACAACACGGATGGAATATGTAAAACATCTTGACGGGGCTGTTCTTGATGTAACACCTTCAGGTAAGGGATATATCACCCGGATCAGTTACCCTGTGGATGTCTTTGAACCGGGAAATATCCCCCAGTACCTTTCGGTCGTTGCCGGGAATCTTTTTGGTCTTTCGAGGCTGGAAGTGGTCCGGCTTCTGGATTTCTCACTCCCTGATAGCCTTGTCCCGTTCAGGGGGCCAAAATACGGGATCCCGGGCATCCGCCGGATGATGGGGACAACGAAGAGGCCACATGTCGGGACCATCATAAAACCGAAAGTGGGGCTCACACCGGATGATACGGCCTCGGTTGCTTACCAGGCTGCAATCGGCGGGGTTGACCTCATTAAGGACGATGAGACCCTGACTGACCAGAAATTCTGCCCGATAGAAGAACGGCTGCCGAAGGTGATGACGAAACTCGATGAGGCCAGGGATGAGACTGGCCATGTGGTCCTCTATGCGGTCAATATTACTACCCGGGGTGACCAGATTGTCGAACGTGCAGAACGTGCCATTGAACTCGGGGCGAATATGATCATGATCGACGTGATTACTGCCGGTTTTGGCGCACTCCAGGCGCTTGGGGAAGCACCCGGGATCAGGGTCCCGGTCCATGTCCACCGGACAATGCATGCGGCAATGACAAGAAATCCGGAACATGGCATCGCCATGAGGCCCCTTGCCCGGCTGGTGCGGATGCTTGGCGGGGACCAGCTCCATACCGGGACCGTGAGTGGAAAGATGGCCCACGCCGCAGAGGAAGTGACCGGTGACAACCGTGTACTGACCGAACCTGCATTCGGGATGCAACCGACATTCCCGGTTTCAAGCGGGGGCCTTCATCCCGGCAAGGTCGAAGCGGAACTATCCTCGCTCGGGACAGACATTATCCTCCAGGCAGGGGGGGGCATCCACGGGCATCCTGGAGGGACCGCCGCTGGGGCCCGGGCCATGAGGCAGGCAGTCGATGCGTTCATGGCAGGTATTCCTGCCCGGGAATATGCAAAGGATCACTTTGAACTGGAACAGGCCCTCAGGTTATGGGGTACCGACTAAGTATTAGCGAGGTGCGTTTGTGGAGATTGAATTTACAAAATTACATGGCAACGGCAATGATTTCATCCTGATCGATGAGTATGAACGGGTGGTTATTCCCGACCAGATGAAAGGAGAATTTGCTGCATCGTTCTGTGACCGTCATTTTGGTATTGGGGCAGACGGGGTGTTGTTCCTCTCGAAGGCTACCACCACCGGTGACCTGCGGATGCGCCTGTTCCAGCCTGACCAGAGCGAGGCGGAGATGTGCGGGAACGGCGTCCGCTGTTTTGCAAAATATGCGTATGATCATTCTCTTATCGGTACGAATGGTGTCATCGAAACAATGGCGGGCCTGATGCCTGTTGAAATGAACTACACCGGTGAAGATTTCATGGCAAAAGTCCTCATGCCGGGACCGAAATTTGACAGAAAGGAGATACCGGCGACCGGTTCCGGGGATTATGATGAGCAGATCGAAGACTATGAAGTATTTGCAGTGAATACGGGTGTCCCCCACGCGGTCATTTTTGTTCCGTCGGTGGATTCGGTTGATATTACTGCCGTTTCGCCAGGCATACGGCACCACGCGACCTTCCCTGCCGGTGCGAATGTCAACTTCGTTGAAAAGACCGGGACTGACAAGATACGGATCCGGACTTTTGAGAGGGGTGTTGAAGATGAGACTTTGTCGTGCGGTACGGGTGCCACCGCATGTGCCGCTATGGCGCACAAGCTCGGGTTTACGGGAGAAACTGTCCATGTCGATACGGAAGGGGGCCCGTTGAACATCTATCTCGGGAAGGAGACGTTCACGGAAGGCCCGGCGAGCACCGTGTTCACAGGGACCCTTCTATTCTGATTTTTTGTTGAAACCCGGTAACAATATTGTCCAACACGCGGGGAAGGTGCGGGTAAATTCCGGAATAATCCGAAAACAGGTAATATTTTGTGCCAGGGCATTTCTGCAGAGTCGTTTTTTTGATCTGCGTCATCTCCTGATGCGGTGTTAACGGTGTTAACTGTGTTTCATTCTGAACAATGCGCTTCTTTTTATCGTGGTTCAGGTGATGAATCCTGATCCTGTCCGGGTTCCCTGGTATTTCGTATACCTTTTCCGGTTATCACGAAATCAAAGAAATCTCCTGCAGGGAGTGAGCGGTGTTTCATGAGGGTAGCACGGCGCACGGCCCCCTGCTCCCGGCTGAACCTGATTATCGCTTTCGAGATGTGCTCGAGTGCCGTACCGCCAAGACCGGAATAGACATTTTTTACCACGTCCATGTAGACCTGGTTGGTAACCAGCACGGGAATCCGGTACCGTTTTGCAATCCCAAGGAGCAGGATAATCTGCCGGGTGAGTTTCTGCATGGCGTCCCACCCTTTCTCGAGATTCACCCGGTAGAGTGCTGTTGCAGAGTCCACGATGATCAGGCCGACATTCCGGGTCCTGACCAGGGTATCCATCCCGGCGATCATGACCCCCTGCTGGTCAAAATCCGTTGGTTCGTAGATGTAGAGGTGCTCGGCAAGGTCAGCTGCATGTTCGCCTGCGATCTGCCGGAACCGCTCGATGGAAAAACCTTCGGTATCGATGAAAACAACAGATTTCCCGGATACAAGGCAGGTCACAGCGGCAAGGATACAGGCAGAGCTTTTCCCGCTCGCCGGTTCCCCAAAGAACTGGGTGATGGTACCCGGTTCTAACCCTCCGTTCAGTAACTGGTCCAGGTCAGGGCTGCCGCTTGGTAATTTTCCCGTGTCCGTTGGTATCACCTGCCGCAGGTCCGGTGAGGACTTTCCATGCACGTTCCTCGATTTGCCTGATGAGTTCCCTTGCGGGAAGCCCCAGTTTTTCTGCCTGGACGCGTGCCTCATCAAATTCTGCCTTCAGGGTGTAACACCGGTCACCCATCCACCCGCATTTTACCTGAACTTCTATGGTGGTCCCCTGGATTCCGAGTCTGACCGTCTCAATCGTGCGCTTCGCGATAAAACGGTGGACAGACGGGGTGCATCGGACACCAAGCGTGCCAAGTTCTGAGGCCAACACTCCCGCAAGCCGTCCCGAATCCTCTTCCCGGCAGATCACCCTGACGAGGTAGCCGCCCCGGCCCTTTTTCATGATGCAGGGGACAGCACTGGCATCCCTCGCCCCGGCGTTCATGAGCACGGAGATAGCGTTGCCGATAACCTCACCACTGACATCATCAACGTTCGTCTCGAGTACATCAACATAGTCCGAGGTGAGGTCGTTGGTTTTCTCCAGCAGCACTACCCGGAGGACATTCGGGATACCGGGAGGGTCCCGGCTTCCTGCCCCATACCCGATACCGGTAACGTTCACCGGGCCAATTCCATCCGGATTTATGGTCGAAAATTCTGCGAGGAGAGCTGCCCCGGTTGGTGTGCAGAGCTCACCGTCCACCACCGTTCCGAGTGTACACCTGAGTCTTGATCCCTTCAGTATTGCGATGGTCGCAGGGGCCGGGACAGGCATCGTCCCATGCCCCCCTGTCACAACGCCCCCGCCGACTGCGACAGGTGCGACCGCAACGGCATCTGGTTTTAGGAGGTTCAGGGCGGTACAGGCACCAATCACGTCTGCAATAGCATCATCAGCACCAACCTCGTGAAAATGGGTATGTGACCCGTGGACTGACTCCTCTGCATCTGCTATCCTCTGAAACACCCTGATCGCCATTTCAATTGCAGGACCCGGCGCCCGGGCACCCCGTACCCGTGCGATGACCTCCTCAAGTGTCCGGGAAGTCTTTGTTGCATGGGTCTCTACCCTGGTTGCATGGATACCTGCCCGCTCTACGGTGGAAAAAGACGGATCTGACACAACTGACCCCATCGCATCCGCCACGGTTCCCCTGTCCGCACCGAGGGAGAGCAGGGCACCGGTGACCATGTCGCCGGCGGCACCATGGAACGGTTCAAAGAGAAGATATCGCATGATTCTAACAGTACATATAAATTCCCGCATATATGATCTTTCTTGCATGCCTGAAATTCACCTAAAAGTGGATAGTGCCTACCCTGGTGACCAGGGGGGCGGAAAGGCCCGGCTTGACCCGGAGACGATGTTGTTTCTAAAAATCTCTCCCGGCGACCTTGTGGCCATCGAGGGAAAGCGAAGGACCGTGGTGAAGGTATGGCGTGCACTGCTCGAAGACTGGAACCAGCACAAAGTCCGGATCGATAATTTTTCGAGGACAAATGCCGGGGTCAGTCTTGGGGACACGATAAAGATCTCAAGTTTAAAAGAAGAGATCGAGGCGAAAAGGGTCTTACTTGCCCCCCCTGAAGACCTGCCGAAGAATATCCAGGTCTCGAATAACCCCCACGTGATCAACAGCCTGATCGATTTCCCGGTTGTAAAGAACGACCAAATCCCGATCATGGTGGGACTGCCCTTTATCCAGCCACAGATTGTTGCGTATAAAGTGGTCGATATTGAGCCGGAACAAGCTGTGATTATCACAAAAAACACGATTATCGAGTTCTCTGAAAAGCCGGCTGCAGGGTTCGAGGGGCTGAAAAGGATCTCCTACGAGGATATCGGGGGCCTCAAGGACGAACTCCAGCGCCTGCGGGAGACCATTGAGCTGCCGATGCGCCACCCCGAACTATTTCAGAAACTCGGGATAGAACCCCCGAAAGGGGTATTGTTATACGGGCCACCCGGGACGGGTAAGACGCTGATCGCGAAGGCCGTTGCGAGTGAGAGCGGGGCCCATTTCATCTCAATCGCCGGGCCGGAAGTGATCTCCAAGTATTACGGGGAGAGCGAACAGCGGCTCCGGGAGGTATTCGAAGAGGCCCGGGAAAATGCCCCCTCGATTATCTTTATCGACGAACTTGATTCGATTACCCCTAGAAGGGAAGAAGTGACCGGAGAGGTGGAACGGAGGGTTGTCGCACAGCTGTTAACGATGATGGACGGCCTCGAGGAGCGGGGCCAGGTGGTTGTCATCGGTGCGACGAACCGGATCGACGCGGTTGACCCTGCGTTAAGAAGGCCCGGGCGGTTTGACCGGGAGATCGAAATTGGTGTCCCAAGCGAGCTCGACCGTATAGAAATTATGAAGATCCATACCCGTGGTATGCCACTTGCTGAGGACGTGAAGCTCGAGGACCTGTCCCAGCAGACCCACGGGTTTGTGGGCGCTGACCTTGCTGCACTAGCCCGGGAGGCAGCTATCCGGGCGCTCCGCCGGTACCTGCCGACGATCGATCTGGACGAAAAAGAGATCTCGTCTGAGATCCTTGATACGCTCCAGGTGAAGGCAACAGATTTCAGGGGTGCACTTCGTGACGTGAGCCCGAGTGCGATGCGTGAGGTCATCATCGAGGTGACCCATATCAGGTGGCAGGATGTCGGAGGTCTGGAATCCGCAAAAGAGGAAGTCCGGGAGACCGTGGAATACCCCCTCACCGACCGGCAGCGGTTTGATGACCTCGGGATCCAGCCTCCAAAAGGTGTCCTGCTCTACGGGCCGCCCGGCACGGGAAAGACCCTTATTGCCAAGGCAGTTGCCAACGAGAGCGGCGCGAATTTCATTGCAATCCGGGGGCCGCAACTGCTCTCAAAATACTGGGGGGAGAGCGAACGGGCGGTACGTGAGATCTTCAAGAAGGCACGGCAGGTCGCACCGGCCATCATATTTTTCGATGAGATGGATGCCATTGTCCCGCACCGCGGGGGTAACCAGAACTCCCATCTCCTGGACAGTGTCCTGAACCAGATCCTCACGGAAATCGACGGGCTGCAGGAATTAAAAGATGTCATTATCATGGGAGCGACCAACCGCCCGGACATGATAGACCCTGCACTGCTCAGGGCCGGACGGTTTGACCGCCTGGTATATATTGGTGAGCCCGGCCTTGAAGACCGGCAGAAAATTGTTACAATATACCTCCTGCAGATGCCGATAGAAGGGTCTGCTCTCTACGAAGTGATTAATCTCACCGATGGCCTTGATGAACCCGCCCTGGAATTCCTGATTGAAAACATGGGCACCAATAAGGCGGTCACCCTTGATGAAGTACGAGCAATTATTGCCACCATTGAAGAAAAAGAGCGTGCTTCACTTGACCGGGGGGCCAGAAGAAAAGTCATGTGGGAAATGATGAAGCAGAACGGTCTCTCCTTTGAAGACCCAAAATTGCAGGAATTTATCCGGCAACTGGCAAGAATGACGGAAGGCTATGTGGGGTCCGACCTCGAACTGTTATGTCGTGAAGCAGGGATGCTTGCTCTCCGGGAGAGGGGCAGCGTCGTCACCCTGAAACACTTTGAATCAGCCAAGCAGAAGATTCACCCGACGATGAACCAGAATATCAGGGAATGGTATAAAAAGATCCAGGATTCCTTTAAGGGTGGCCTGCCAAAGGAAGTGCAGCCACCGGAATACCAGTAATTTGTCCCTTTTTTGTTCATCCTTTGCTATATTTTTTGGATGTGGTAATTATTTCCATCGCAGGAGCGGGGCCGGAACTAAAAATAATTGACATACAGAGTGGCCGATATTCATCATTTTCGGCATTGCCGGCACCGACTGGTGGGTGCTGTCCAAAATGGGTATATGCCGGCGGCAGTGGTGATTACCCGGCCCGGGGCCGCTGTTACCCTTTGAAGACCCTAACGAATTCAGCTGTATATACCCCACCGGGATAAAATCCAAACAAAATTCATCATAACCAATAACATTTTCCGGGTGAACGGATGGAAACGGCTCCGGCGTGTTCTCCGGGAGATGTAAGGATAATCGCCCGGGATTCGGAAAAGGCTTATAATCCTATATAAACCAATAATCCATACGGGGTAATTCCTTCTTTTGTCCAGGGAAAATAAAAGAACTACGGGAATTAATGGTCTGGACCAGGCACTGGAAGGCGGATTTCCCACCGGGACAACGGTCCTTGCAATGGGATCAGCTGTGTCCGGGACTGACCTCCTTGCCCGGCAGTTCTGGCAGTCTGAAGGTGAAGATGGCACTTACATCATGTTAGACGCAGAGGTGCAACCCGGGATGATCGACGGCAGGGGTTTAAGCGCCGATGAATTCATTACAAATCTGAACGGGCAGAAACTTGTAATCGATTCTCTCTCCTTGTTCACCCTTAAATTTGGTATTGATGCCTCTGTAAAACTTATTCTCTCCCTCCGGGATATTGCGGTAACCCGGAAGGCGAATGTGCTTTTCACCTTCTATCCGGAGCTCCATCCCCGGGTTGAAGAGATCCTTGTCATGAGGGCCGTGGATATTATTCTCGAATTAAAAGAGGTAATCTTTATGAACGAGATAGAACGCCAGCTCGCCGTGCATAAAATTACCGGTATGGCAGTCCCGAGGCGGCTGATACCATTTCTCATCACTGAAAAAGGGATTGAGCTCTCGACAACTTCGAGAGTCGTGTGACGCTGTTAAAAATGAGGGGGTCGTATTCAAAAGGTATCATGCGGCTATTTTGTGGAAACTTCATTCCGGGCAATTGTTGTTGCAGTGGTCATGTCCGCTCATTTTGCGGAAGGCCACATCCCTGGTCTGCATACATGAGTCCACTGCCAGGGTCAGTTCAGCACCTGTTCCGGCAGACTGCCCGTTGATGGGTGGAGCACATGGGCCGGGCGAGGTCGGGCCTGGGGTGATACCCTCAACCAATGTCTCCCTGCCAGAGCAAACTTCGTACCGCCCGAGGGTGTTGGTCGTTTCTGCCGGGAGCACGGGACTCAAAAATTTCCTGTTCCCCCTTGATTCCCCGCGAGGCGGTCCATGAACAGGCGGATCCCTTTCTCCCTTTTACCTCGCCGTCAGAGAATCCCCTGATCCCAGGCCTGGCCCTTTCCTTCCTCAACGACCGTGTTAATGGCATGGGACCGGGGGTCAATGTACGCCCGTTTTTCCTCTTGACCGCTGACTCCCCGGGTAACTGTTCACCACGGTCATGGGGTGCAGTATACCAAAAAATAATTACCTATCTCATGGTACCAGCCGGTGACGGTCCCTTGGGAATAACACGGCCTCGCGGATATTGGAAAGACCGAGCATCGTCATCACAAGCCGCTCTGCACCAAGCCCCCACCCTGCATGGGGTGGCATCCCGTACCTGAACGGATTTAAGTAAAACTCGAAACTTTCAGATGACAACCCCTTGGCGCGTATCTGGTGGACGAGCTGGTCGTGCTGGTGGACACGCTCTGCGCCGCTCGAGAGTTCCATCCGCGGGTGCATAAGGTCGAAGGCCTTGCAGACCGACGGTTCTTCTTCGTACGGCATGGCATAATAGGGTTTTATAGCTGTCGGCCAGTCTGTGATGAAATAATGCACACCCATCTTCTCCCCGATTGCCTTCTCGGAGACGGTCCCGATGTCATCACCATACTTGATGTCCTCCCCGGTAGCCTTCTTTGCGATCTCAATCGCTTCGGAGTACGGGAGTCTTGGGAACCCCGGTTCCGGGATTGCGAAGTCACGTATTTCTAGGGCTGATAACTGGTCACCACATTGGTCGGCTACCGTCCTGTAGGTTGAGATGACCAGGTCTTCGAGGACCTTCATTACCTCGATGTGGTCAGTAAACGACATCTCCATGTCAATGGAGGTCGCCTCGTTGAGGTGCTTTGTCGTGTTATGCTCTTCAGCACGGAATATCGGGCCGATCTCGAATACCTTCTCAAATCCTGCGGCCATCATCATCTGCTTATAGAGCTGCGGGCTCTGGTTGAGGAAAGCCTCACGCTCGAAATAGGCAATCGGGAATAGTTCCGTCCCGCCTTCTGTTGCGGCGGCGACTATTTTCGGTGTCGTGATGTTTATAAACCCACGTGAGAAGAAGAACTCGTAGACCGCCCGGGTAACGGTGCTCCTGATTTGGAATACCGCGCTGACACGCGGCCGGCGTGCATCGAGGAACCTCGCATCAAGCCTGGTGTCAAGTTCTGCGGGAACCTTTTCGACAACATCGAGCGGCATCGGGCTCGCGCTCAGGCTGATGATCTCGAATAATTCCGGTACGAGTTCCCTGCCCCCGGGTGCCTTGTCGATCGGTTTCACCGGCCCTGATACCCGGACGACGGATTCGCGGGATACCGCTTTTACCGCAGCAAGAACCGTATCCGTCGCTTTCTTTTTTGGTATTGTGACCTGGATGATGCCGGTCCTGTCCCGGATAAGTAAAAATGTGAGGCCGCCAAGGTCACGAACTTCATGGACCCAGCCGATAATCTCTGCCTCACCGATATCCGGATGTACGGCCTGTATTGGTATACGCATATCAAATCCTATACAAATAGAACGTGAAAGGTAATTGTTTTTGCGGGGTGACACCAGACAGGGTAAGAGTAGGGGGGACTTTTTATTATTATTTTTCCTGCCTCATGGCGGAACCCTCTCGGGAGAGATCCCCCAAATTACATGTTAAAAATTCTCTCCAGGACTGACTCCTCGATCGATGCCTGTTTTTCAATTGCAGATCTCCAATGATCAGGCTTTTCCCAGTGGTACCAGTCCTGCATTGCCATCATGACCAGCCACCGGTTGGTCACATCGAGACCACACTGGTAGAGATCGTAATACAAGCCGGGTCCTGGATTTTTGTTGAAATCTGAGTTGAGGCTGAGTTTGAGGATATTTGACATCGCATCGCCAACGACTTTCGTGTGGTACCAGTGAGAACGGCTCCAGCGGTTGTCCATCATCTCTTTCATATCGAGCGCCCGGAACTGCTGGAGTTCAGGGATATTGATCATGGGATTCAGGCGGTATTCAGACATGATATAGGCAAGGAGCATGTCCCGGGCATAATAAATCGCGTTATGCATCACGTAATACCGTTGGGGCAGGTTCTGGTTTGCCTTTTCGAGGGCATGCATCTCGTACATGCTCTCCCTCATAAGGAGGTACACCTGTGAATTCCTCATGACCGGAAACTTATTCGAGATGTAGATATTCGATAGAATCGACCAGGGTACCTCGGAAAGCGTGTTACGGAAGAGTAAAAAGAGGTGGAACAGCAGTTTTTTCCGTTGCGCGATCTCAAGGTCCCTCGTATTTTCGTCCTTTAATACATCAAAATAGACCTGTTTCATCCCTTCGCCGGCAGATACTTCATCAAATGACAGTACATGGAGCTCACCTTTCCCCGCGGCAATACCCTTGAATAATAACTCGATGCAGTTTTTTGTAATGACAAAATCTTTCAGCATACCGAGTTCGCTGCTCGAGAAGAGGATCAGGTTTTTCCCAGTCCCATAGGTGTAATCATCAATCAGGATACCCTGGTCCGGGATGTCGTCCTGGCGCCGCAATGTGATCCCGATCCCGAGCACCTCTTCGACATGAGCGATCAACTCAGTCAGTTCATCTGAGAGATTGTAGGGACTGCTCATGGAGAATCACGCCCGGAGCCAGGGGACATCGGGGCCCTTGATCCATACCGCTGTATGGCGGGCACACGGGGAAAATTTACAACCTGGCTTCGTTATCTTTTCTATATCTTTTTAGCACAGAATAAATCTTCCATTCGGCACGGAAGATTTTTCGGTTATTTTTAGGCCATGAAAAAGCTTAGTAGCCGTTGAAACGTAAACAGGGCCCCCGTATTTTAGGAACCCAACCGGACATCGCAAGGTTGTGGTGTTGAAAGGGCCTGTTCCTGGGGCCCCACGTAGTGGGTGGGACCGCTATACGCTGAAAAGCGGTGGTACGTACCTATTTTTCAGGACTGTTTGTACCGGGTGGTGTCACTCCCTCATCATGGTAATGCCGCCGTGCACCCGCCTGGATGGCTGACCGGATGACCTGGATGAAACCCGGGACTTCCGTCACGATAAAATGCCAGAGCAGGAACGGGTCGGCGCCGAAACGTGCCTCAGCAATACTCTGGCTGATTCCTTCCACCTCTTTCCATGGTGCGCTGGGGAACATCTCTTTTTGAGGTCCGGTTATCCTCCGGACTGCGAGGCTCATGATCTGCAGGCTTCTCTCACAAGCACGGCGCAGTAGTGTCTCCCTTGCAAACGGCTCATACGCCATCCCTTTACACCGTGCCTGGAGAAAATCAAGTTCAGCAAGGACCTGAACCAGCGCCTCCTGGTCCACTTCCCCCATTTCCGGGTCGAACGATGCTCCCGCGGGAGATTCCGCAAGCACCCGTGTTGTGATGAGGTTAATCCTCGTTGAAAAATATTCCTCCAGGTGCCATTTAAGGCCGAGGTAATGCCGGTATGTCTCAAATCCGGGAGAAAACTCTACCACCAGCTCAACCGCATCAACAGGAATTGCATCTCTCCGTGCGAATGCACCAAACATCCCTATTTTTTTAACCCCGTACATACCTTTGATTATTGGAAAAATCGTGTTAAGTCCGATAAGGACTTCTTCCGCCATTGAAACATCCGGCACCCGCATTTCGTGTGTGGCCATACCTCTCTCCGTATCAGAACCACCTTTCAATTAAAACAACTTAAACCCTCTATTGGTGTCAGGCAGATCAGCCCGGGACTACTGGTAGAAATAGGACCGCTGCTTCCTGACGCGCCCTCGTCGGGAGGATCCTCGATTTATCCATTGTGTGTCTTTATCAGCCCGAATATCTCTTCAGCGAGATCCCTGCTCTTTTCTTCGCTCGTCATCATGGTATCAAGGCGAGCCGCACCCGGGACTGCGACGGTGTCCCGTTCGTCCTGCACGAACAGGTCGAGGAAGTCCCGGTACAATTCCCATGTGCCCAGCGAGGACGGGGGGAATCCCTTCGCTTTCATGAGTTCCCCGGCAGGACCACTGAAGGGGGCCTGTCCAATGAACGGGCTTACCGCGACGACGTACTGTTCGTGCAATGCCTCCCGAACACCCTTGCATTCAAGGATTGGAAGGATACTGGTCACCGGGTTACTCGGCCCGATTATCACGGCATCTGCCTCGGAAATTGCCCTGATCACGTCTTCGGTTGCGGAAGGTGGTGATTCCGGGACCCGTTTCACCGCGTCGATCGGGATGGAACCCCTGCACCGCACCCAGTACTCCTGGAAATGGATATATTCCCCCGATGACCTGACCATGGTGGCAACCGGCGAATCGGTCATCGGGAGTACCCCTGCCTTAATACCCATGTTCCTGCATAGGATGGTGGTCGCCTCGGTAAGGGATTTACCTTTGATGAGAAGATCCCCGCGTGCAATCTGGACTGCACGGTCACGGTCGCCGATCGCGATATACTCGTCGGTCCCAAGGTCGAGGAGGGCCTTGTGGGTGAGGAAGGTGTCACCGGCAATCCCCCACCAGGTTTCCGTATTGAGGGTTCCGGCAAAGAGGTACATCACCGTATCAATATCCGGTGACAGGTGTCCTCCCGATATCCAGACATCTTCTGCGGTGTTTACCACGACATTGATCTGCTGGTCACTGGTATGACACCGGACACCACGGAGGAGTTTTGGTGTGCCCGTCCCGCCGGAAAGTAAGGTAATCATTACTCAATAGGTTTATCTTCTCTATATCAAGATTCCTTAGTGATTACGCGGATGAAATCGATCAAGGACCCGGTCCATGGGTATGTAGAGGTAGATACTGCTGCTATCACACTTCTCGACTCTCCCCTGCTGCAGAGGCTCCGCCATATCAAGCAGCTGGGTTTCTCCTACCTCGTATACCCGGGCGCAAACCATACCCGTTTTGAGCATTCGCTCGGGACAATGCACCTTGCCGGGGTGATGTGCCGACAGCTCGGGGTACCGGAGTATGACCGCCTTCTTATCGTTACCGCGGCACTCCTCCACGATATCGGGCATGGGCCTTTTTCCCATTCGATTGAGCCGGTAATGGAAGAGCTGACCGGCCGGAGCCATCACCGGATTGGTTCCCTGCTGAAATCCGATTCCCTTGCACCCCTGCTTGAAAAGATCGGGGTGGACAGGAACGAGCTCGGGGAGGTCCTTGCAGGGGAACACCAGTTATCGGGCATTATCCACGGGGAACTTGATGTTGACCGGATGGACTACCTGCTGCGGGACGCCCACTACACGGGTGTCCCGTATGGGACTGTTGATGCCCAGCGGCTCATCCGGAGCACGCTGATATCGGAGGAAGGGATCGTGATCCACGAGAGCGGGATCAATGCGGCTGAATCGCTCCTGATCGCGAGGACGCTGATGCGGCCTGCTGTCTACTTCCATCACGTCAGCAGGATCGCGGAGACAATGTTCAACCATGCAGTCTTACGCCACCTGGAAAACAAGTCGCCTTCCGAGGTGACCGGGATGATGTACATGGACGATGTCTCCTGCATTCACGCGCTCCGCACCTCAGATTCCCGCGTTGCAAGGGAGTTTGCAGAAAGGATATCCGGTCGCCGGCTCTACAAGAGGGCGCTCTACGTGGGACGCGAACAGGTCAATGTCAAGTCTGTAACAGAATTCCGGGGGATCACGGCACAGCGAGAGATCGCAGAAGAAATTGCAGGGATCGCAGGGGTAGACCCGTCAAAGGTGCTGGTGGATATCCCGGAACTGCCGTCGGGGATGTCCCTGCATGTCCAGGTAAAAAACCGGCACCGCGTGGTGGAGCTTGCCGAAGTATCACCGCTCCTGAATACTCTCAATGACAACCGGTTGGAGCAATGGCGGCTGGGGGTATATACACCCCCGGAACTGACTGATGAGGTGGAGATCATTGCATCGGCGGTCTTTCATGTGAAACCCATGACCCTGCAGGATAAATTACTGGTATAACCTGGCGGTACCGTACCGCCGGAAAAAAACGGAAGCCTCAATAGCGATAAAAGAACAATTCACAACGAGGGGGTTTTTAGTGACCGAAGACTGGATTATTCTACTCACCGGAGTCGTCGCGGTAGCGATTGTCATCTGCGCCGTCTACCTCTATACGAACGGCCGTGAACGAAAGCTCATCGGGGACCGTCATAAATTGAAAGTGTACCAGGAGTTTTTCCACGCGGTAACAGACCTCAATACTGCAGGAGGTGATCCTGACCGGCTGATCCGGGCAAAGATGAGGCTTGCCTATATCCTCGATACGATGAACCTCGTCGCAGGATCAGAGGTCCTGAAATCCATCAACGATTTTCTTGATTTCTTAAATGAGTGTGCAGATGGTGACTGTGATGTGCTCAAGGAGCTGAATATCCTTAACGCCATCATCCGGGACATGAGAGATGAACTCGACCGGAAGGGGTCGAGAGGACTCGATGAGTCCGAGTTCAGATTCAGGTTCTTTATTCCCAAAAACCACTAAAACCTGGAAAATAATTGAAACGATCAATTTTTAGGTTTTAATAAAAAAATCCAATTTTCAACAAAATTTAAGGTTGCATAAGTTCTTTCATCCTGAAATCTCACTGTATTGTAGAGTAGGATGATGCCTTGTGTCTCTGAAATTTTGTCCCTGGGGGGCTGGGAGAGATACCCGTGCGAGCTTCAAATTAATATCTATAGGTGACCGGGAATGACATTGAAAAGGACATTCGTCGTTGGGGTGACTGGGGCAAGTGGCGTGATATATGCGAAACGGCTCCTTGATCTGCTCTGTGTAGAGGAGGACGTCCACCTGATAATAACAAGGACCGCGCGGGATATTGCCCGGCATGAAGGTGTGGACCTTGACGGGTACAACGCGGTGTATCACGGGGAGGACGGGATGGGTGCAGGAATCGCAAGCGGTTCATTCCGGCATGATGGCATGGTGGTCGTCCCCTGCACGATGAAGACCCTTGCGGCCATCAGTAACGGTTTTGCCGACAACCTGGTCACGCGGGCCGCGGATGTCAGCCTGAAAGAAGGCAGGAAATGTATCCTCGTGCCCCGCGAGATGCCCCTCTCGCGTATTCATTTAAAGAACCTGCTCGCTGCAAGTGAATCGGGCGCCACGATCATGGTCGCTAGTCCGGGGTTCTATCACCACCCGAAGACCATCGATGACCTTGTGGACATGGTGGTCGCACGAATTCTTGACCACTTATCAGTTGAACATTCCCTCTCTTCCCGGTGGAGTGGTTACGATGCGTGAATTCATTGAAGTTATGCGGGAAGCGGGTGAAGTCACCGATATCGATCAACCCGTTGATATTAGGTTTGAAGCGCCGAAAATGGCGGCAAAAACAGACAAACTCCTTTTCTTCCATAACGCAGCAGGTCATGCGGCCGTGATGAACGTGACCGCCACAAGAAAGGCACTCTCCCTCGCTCTTGGGATAAAAGAGTCAGAAATTGTAAAAGACCTCTCTACCAGGGGATGCGGTGGCCGTGTTGTCGAGGAAGGGGACCTGAAGATGAGCAAGCCGGACTTCTCCTCGATCCCGATCATGACGCATTTTCCGAAGGATGCAGGCCCCTATATCACGTCAGGGATCGTGTTCTCCCGGTACGGGGACGTTGAGAACGCATCCATTCACCGGATGCTCGTCCTCGATAACGACCATGTCGCCGCACGTCTTGTTGAGGGCCGTCATACCCATACACTCCTCCGAAAAGCGCTTGCGGATGGAAGCGAGCTCCCGGTGGCCATGGCGATTGGTGTCCACCCGGCGGTCACCTTTGCGAGTTGCTCCCGTGTCGCGTGGGGCGATGAGCTTGCATTTGCTGCAACCCTGCTCGGTGGAGAGCTCCCGGTACGACGGTGCTCAAACGGGGTGCTCGTCCCGGATGCCGAGATCGTGCTGGAAGGATATATCGGGAGTGATCGGCATGCAGAGGGGCCTTTTGTCGATATTACCGGGACGTACGATGTCACCAGGAACGAGCCGGTCATCAGGTTCACCGGGATGAACAAAAAGCAGGGGGCAATATACCATGGGATCCTCCCGGGCGGCAACGAGCACAAGCTCCTGATGGGGGCCCCCTACGAGCCGAAAATATACCACGCCGTGGCAGGCGTAACAGATGTTAAGAATGTCAGCCTTACCCGCGGTGGGTGTGGCTATCTCCATGCGGTGATCCAGATTCGGAAAAATACCGAAGGGGACGCTAAAAATGCAATTATGGCCGCATTTGCCGCACATACCTCGCTAAAACATGTGGTAGTGGTTGATGAAGACATTGATATTTTCAATCCCGAAGATGTCGAGTTCGCCATTGCGACAAGGGTCCGCGGAGACAAGGACCTCATGGTCATTACGGGTGTCCGGGGTTCTTCGCTCGACCCGTGCAGGCTTGAAAACGGGACGAATGTCAAGATTGGTCTTGATGCCACGATGGAAATGGGCAGGGAAGCAAAATTTATCCGGGCCGGGTGGTGATCTCATGGAACTTGACAGGGAGGACGAACTCGTTCTGAACGGGGAGTTCGGGGAGACCAGGAGGATGATGATGGAGATCCTGGTCACACTTGGAAAGGTCTTTGATGCGGAGCGGATGGTCCCGATCAGGAGTGCCCAGGTGAGTGGGGCTTCCTACAAGACAATTGGTGAATACGGGCTCCAGTGGCTCAGGGGTCTTGATGCCCGTGCGGCAGTCCCCGCCATCTTAAACCCGGTTGGAATGGACCGTGACCGGTGGCGGGAGATGGGGATCTCACCGGAATTTGCAAAAAAACAGGTGGAGGTAATATCGGCCTATGAACGCCTTGGCATCCGCCTTGACTGTACCTGTACCCCGTATTATCTCACGATCACGCAGTATGGTGACCATATCTCGTGGTCGGAATCTTCGGCGGTAGCGTACTCAAACTCGGTGATAGGCGCGCGTACCAACCGTGAAGGGGGCCCGAGTGCGCTGGCCGCTGCGATAATCGGGAAGACACCGTACTACGGGTTACACATTGTTGCAAACAGGAAACCCGGGCTGGTCATCGATGTGGAAGGGGATGGAACGCATGATGCCTCGTGGTATGGAGCACTCGGGTACATCGCCGGAAAGGAAGCGGGGAACCGGATCCCGTATTTTCGGGGAATACGTCCTGGTCGTGACCAGCTGAAGGCACTTGGTGCAGCCATGGCCGCGAGCGGGGCCGTTGCCCTCTTCCACGTGGAAGGCATTACCCCCGATTCGAGGGTGTTCTCCTATGACCCAAAGGGTCTTGAAACAATTCCCGTGGAGCAGAAGGAGATCAGCGATCTTTACAAGGACATCCCTGTTGATGCGGTGGCAATCGGGTGCCCCCACTGTTCTCCGGATGAACTTGGTGCGATCGCTCACCTGCTCGAGGGGAAGCATGTGAAAAAACCCCTGTACGTGTTCACCTCGAGAGCTGTCACAGCGAATTCACGTAGTTTTGTTGAGATCATCGAACGGAGCGGCGCACGCGTATACGCTGATACCTGCATGGTTGTCTCCCCCTGCATGGATTCCTACCAGGCGGTCATGGTAAACAGCGGGAAGGCATTCACCTATGTCCCGAACATGTGCGGTGCGGCATCACGGATCGGTACACTTGAAGACTGTATCAACGTTGCCTGTTCCTGAAAAGGGGTGGAGTAATGCCCAGGTGCGGTCCAACCCGGAAGCACCCGCCCCTGCATGGGGTAACGGAAAAGTCATTATCTACAACCCGGTAAGGAATGGCGGGACAAAGATGATCACGAAATAGATCATCATTGTGACGATTCCCACCGGAATGCCAATTTTTGCCCACTCCTTACTTGTAATCCCAATTTTCCCAGCAGAAATGATATTTGGTATGTTTCCCGGGATTAACATGCCTCCGGCGATTACCAGGCCCATAAGGGCACTTTTTATCTGGAGCTCTGAAAGGACGGGGTTTATCTCGGCAGCAGCGAGGGTCGCGTTGTCAAGCACTGCGGAGACCATGTTTACCCAGTATAATCCGGTAGAGGGAATCGACACAATATACTGCACGATAAGGGGTTTGAACCCTTCGCCGAGAAAGATCAGGGCCATGATGAAGACGTAGACTTTCAATGCACGGACTGCGACTTCTGTCAGCGTGTCCCGCCGGAGCTCACATGCCAGTGATTCCTCAGACAACCCGCTCCGGTGGTAGATGACCATTCCCACGATTCCGAGGGCAATAATCCCCGGGATGATATAGAGGCCAAGGAGGTTGAACAGGAAGTCAAACCCAGCGTAATACGGGGGCCCTGAGAGCCTTGAAGTGGCAATGGTTGACAGTGGCTCGCCGAGTGGTGTGAGTGCAGCTCCGAGCCCGATCGAGAAACAGGCGACTATTGTGACACTGATCTTATCCCCCCTGTTGATGGGAAGGGCACAGACCATCTCAACAAGCACCAGTGCAGCGAGGATAGCGGAGATCAGGCTGGAGACGAGTCCAAGTACTACGATGGTTAAAAAAATAAATACTGGTATCGAGGTGTGGGCAACCGTCCAGTTAATTGCCTTCTGGACTGAATTGAAGCAAAAATACAAAAAAAGCCCGAAGATCAGGACTATCTGGACGATCCCCACCGGCACACCGAAGACGGTTGTGATTACAAGCGGTGCGGTAAGGGCTTCGGTCACCACGTTCACGGTCCAGCCGAACGTATAGCCTTCGATGATTGCAAAACCTGATATGGTAAGGGCAAGTACCCCGCAGGCCAGGAGAAACACCTCGAGGTTCTGCTCGACCTGCCTGAACCGGAACGGGCAGATCAAGACTACTACAAATATTCCAAACAACCCAATATTGGCGAGCAATGTTCCGTCCATGTTCCGTTAACCACCTCACTACCAGATTGGTCTTTGTAATATATTTGTTTCCAGATACATTATGGCCTGCCATGCACCGCCTGCCTGACCCCGGGACACGGGGTGGAATAACTGGAATGCGAAATTCATGTATCCCGAATCCTGGGTGCTGGCAGCAACCCGTGAAATTGTGCCATGTAAGGTCACACCTCTTTTTTGGATCAGGGTACAATCACGAGCGACCTGTGCGCAAACCTCTCATTTTCCTTCGGGGAAATTCAGCACACATAGGTCCCGTGGTACCAGCAGAATGAAAGTTTGTCCTTGTCATGAGAGTCGTATTTTTAACCCTAGCTCTCCTGGTTTTATTAGTATCCCTTGCTTGTAATCCGGCCAGATACAAAAATGGGGGAAAATGTACCTTGAAAGACGTTTCAATGGTCCGATGCCATGGGAAGAGGAAGTGACCGGTAAAATTCAAAGGGTTTTGAGGGATTTCCGTAATAAAATCCACTCGTATTCAAACGTGGATGACCTCCGGAACGAGAATGATGTCCCGGGACTGATCAATGCACTCAGGCATACGGATATTGATGTCCAGTACATGGCTGTTGAAGCTCTCGGTGACTTACGGGATCCCGCTGCAATTCCACCCCTTATAATCATGCTATCGGAAGACCAGTTCAGTGCAGTCCGGTGGAAATCAGCCGAAGCCCTTGCAAAAATCGGGGAAGAGTCGGTTGAACCGCTGATCGTCCTTCTGCATCACCCGGATGAGGACGTCAGGTGGAAGGCGGCCATTGCGCTTGGGGAGATCGGGGATGTCCGTGCTATCGGTCCGCTCATTGGTCTCCTTTGTGACCAGGACCATTATGTTAAGGGGAGAGCGGCGGTCGCACTTGGAATGATTGGGCAGCCGGCGGTTCCCCCCCTTATCAGGGCACTTTCGGAGGGTGACGGGAATCTCCGGTGGGGTGCGGCAATCGCACTCGGGAAGATCCGGGACCCCCAGGCAATTGCACCACTAGTCCGGGCTCTGGGTGACAAGTATGAAAATGTCCGTGCCGAGGCACTGGCATCGTTGAAAGCAATGGAAGACGGGAATATCGACCTTTTTATCCACCTACTGAACGAAGTTGGCAACGAGGCATTGCAGGACTATATGACACATGCCCCTGCAGGCGATGGGCTTGGAAGTCCCGGGTTCACAGACTTCCTGCTGTCTGTTGATCCGGACATCAGGAAAAGGCTGGCCTCTGCCCTCCTTGGTGTCGGTGACCCGGACCTCGGACCATTGATCAATGACCTTTCCGCTCCATGACAGGAAGGGGTGAAGACTGCCATATTGTTTATTTTCCATAGCTGCCCGAAGCCTCTGAAGATTGACGTGCAAGGAGTAATTAATTATATGTCCTGCGAGAGTGATTCAATTCACTGTGTACGGCACGTATGATTACCCCTGCCACATCATGGAGGACGAGGTCTCGGTCGATGTTGAACGTTCCTCCCGCTACCTCACCTACAAAAGAGTGTGCAGGGGGGAACCAGCGGAGCGAACTATTGCCTCTGATAACGGGTCCCTCATTATCAACCCCGTGGAACCCCTGAACCTGCCAAAGGAAGTGACACGGTACCTCGAGGTACATTTCAATCCCCTCTTCGTCGAACCGGAGACAAGTCGCCAGCTGTACCTGACGTTCCCGGTAGAGATCGGGGTGTTCATTCAGGCAAAGGGAGATTACGACCTTCTCGATGTGTTCTCCCTTGTAAAGCCAAAATATTCCCTCTACGGCCCCCCCGATTATGGTTGTGTGACCCGGTGGCATGAGAGTGCGATCCACCCGGATATCCCTGATACCGATCCCCTGCGGGAAGGGGTGCTTGACTTAACCATTGTAAACGAGGGCAGGACCTGGATCGAGGTGTCAAGAGCGGTCTTTGTGAATGCGGGAATGACCATCAGGTACGGGGATTACGTTGCGATGTCGGCGAGAATGGAGATGTTTTCAAATATCGTTGCTGAAACGAGGGTACTCTCCACCCCTGAAAAACAAGGGTTTACGCGATCACTGCCAGCCTATTCTGCAAAGAAAGTATCCGTAGTGGAGATGGTGAACCAGATCCCGTTTTATTCTACAAAAAAAGTATTTGTGCCAGAAAAAACGGGGTTCCTGATGGAATTCGGGTTGGGTGACAAAGATGCAGATGACTAACAGTACGGTTGATATTGCCTCGGTATTCGCCGATCTCAGGGCGTATGACATCCTTGCAATTGCGGTTATCCTGGTGATTGCGGTTATCATCGCAAAAATCGTTACCACATTCATGAAGCGGAAGCTCTCCGACCGGATGGAAAAATACGAACTCAAGGTACTAATTGCTGTTGTGTGGTGGACGATCATCCTGATTGGGATTTTCATCGCTTCGCCCCATTTTAAGATTGACCTGTCAGGGCTCCTTGTTGCCGGCGGTATTATTGCTGTCATTATCGGGTTTGCCAGCCAGAGCGTCGTGTCCAATCTCGTATCAGGGATCTTCCTGATACTCGAACGACCGGTGAAGATCGGCGATAATGTCAGCATCGGGGATGTGTCGGGGAATGTTGAGCACATCCAGGTCCTCTCAACAATCATCAGGACATTCGAAGGGATCTATGTACGGGTACCGAATGAGAAGGTATTCACCTCGAATATTACGAATTTTGTCTCGAATGTCGCCCGGAGGTTTGATTACAAGATTGGGATCGGTTACCGTGAGGATGCCAACCGGGCCATCCTGATTATCCAGGATGTGATTGCGGAGGAGCCGTTTGCACTCAAGAACCCGGAGCCTTCGGTGTTCGTGGACAAGCTCGGTGACAGCACGGTTGACATTATTATCCGGATATGGGCTCCCTCAAAGGAATGGTATGACCTAAAAACATCGTTGCTGTTGAAAATCAAGTCCACGCTTGAAGCCAACGGGATCGAGATCCCCTACCCGCAGCAGGTGGTCTGGGTGCAACAGGCACTACCTGCCGACGGGACCCGCGGGGTGCCGGGGAGTCGTGAAAATAATGGCTGATGAAACCCTGGTGCCTGGAATGACCCGCGAGGACCATTTCACCGGGTGAAAATGAGGAAAATATCATGGACTATAAAGAGATTGGAACTAACGAGACCGACAGGCTGACTGGTGACCTGAGCAGCCCGGATATTACCGTCCGGCGGGAAGCTGTCCGGCGCCTTGGGGCGAGTGGTGAACAATCAGTATACCCGCTTATCCGCTTGATGCACGAGAATAACGACCCTGACTTCCGCTGGTACGCCGCAAGTGCGCTGGCGATTGTGGGTGAACCTGCCGTTGTTCCCCTTGTACGTGCCATGGAGGATGACCCTGAACCGGGGTTCCGGAAGTATGCAGCAGCAGCGCTCGGGCAGATCGGTGAGCCTGCGGTTGACCCGCTGATAGAGGCGTTCACCCGCGGGGACAAGGGGCTTCGCGAATTCATCGCGCTTGCATTATGCAGGATTGGAAAGCCCGCCATCCATCCCCTCCAGGATCTGTTGCACAACGAAAATTCAGATATGCGGTCGTGTGCAGAACTGGTGCTCTGGAAGATGGGGGAACCGGGTGTGCATGCGCTGGTTGATGAGTATAATCCCGCGGACGGGGGAAAAGACGATCAGGGCTCCAGCTGAACTCCTGTAATCCTCTGCGGATGCCAGGATCACTGGAGAGCTTCCTTATTTCCCTGCATTACGCCTATCCTTTTTCCGGATGTCGCCAGTTCCTGCGATGTATCAGCAGGTGGATAAAAGGGGTCGGAATTTTCCAGGGCATGTTTTTTTTCTTCCGCAGTACTTCCTGTTCCCCGCAGGTAATAACCCAAGAGATAAATCCACTCCTGCTCATGAAACTGGTATGCTGGAGGTCTCACCGCTCATGGAACACTACCTTGCGGTGCTTCAGAATGGCCTTGAAGAGGCAATGGCGGTTGCACGTGCGGCGCGGGCACAGGGGCTTGACCCGAAGACCGTCCCCGAAATCCCGGTGGCAAATGACCTTGCGGACCGTGTTGAAGCACTCCTGAATATCAAGGGTGTTGCGGCGCGTATCCGGGAACTGGAGGCCACGATGTCACGCGAAGAGGCGGCACTCCGTATCGGTGACGATTTTGTTGCCTGCAAATTCGGTGAGAACGGTCCCATTGAAATCCTTGACCACGCCATCCGTACCGCAATGGCACTCCTTACCGAAGGTGTGGTTGCCGCTCCCACGGAAGGGATTGCCAAGATTGGTCTTGGTAAAAACGATGACGGCACAGAATACTTAAAAATTTACTATGCAGGACCCATCAGGAGTGCAGGGGGGACTGCACAGGCACTCTCGGTCCTTGTCGGGGACTACGTGCGGCGTGCTCTCGGCATTAACCGGTATATCCCGCGACAGGAGGAAATAGACCGGTACATCGAGGAGGTTCGCCAGTATAACACCATCATGAACCTCCAGTACCTCCCGAGTGAGAAGGAGATAAGGCTTATCGTCACCAATTGCCCGGTCTGTATCGATGGTGAGGGGACCGAACGGGAAGACGTATCGGGGTACCGGAACCTCGCCCGTGTTGAGACCAATACTGTCCGGGGCGGGATGGCGCTCGTTCTTGCGGAAGGCCTGGCGTTAAAAGCACCAAAAGTCCAGAAGAACGTTAAAAAAATGAAAATGGACGGGTGGGACTGGCTCGACGAACTGATCAGTGGGACGACGAAAAGTGATTCAGAGGAGACCGGCCAGGCGGGTGTAAAGCCAAAAGACAAGTATTTGCGCGACCTCATTGCAGGGAGGCCCGTTTTTGCCTATCCCATGCGGAAAGGCGGGTTCCGGCTACGTCTCGGGCGGTCAAGGAATACGGGCTTTGCCGCTGCAGGACTGAACCCTGCAACAATGCACATCCTCGGTGACTTCCTTGCGGTGGGCACCCAGATGAAGATCGAACGACCTGGAAAAGCGGCAGGGATTGTGCCGGTCGATTCAATTGAAGGCCCGACTGTCAGGTTAACGGACGGGTCCGTGCTTAGGGTGGATGACAGTACCCTTGCACGGGAGATCATGCCGAGAATCGAAAAAATTCTCGATGTGGGGGAGATCCTGATCAGTTACGGTGAGTTTCTCGAGAACAACCACCTGCTGGTCCCGGGAGCCTACTGCGAAGAGTGGTGGTTGCAGGAGGGGGGGAAAATCCGGCCTGAAAATGAGGTGGAAGCGATAGCGATGGCACGTTCCGGCGCCTGCCTGCACCCCGCCTACATGTATTTCTGGGACGACCTCACCTGCCTGCAGGTCAAGACGCTTGCGGATTTCATTGTAGATCTGGGATCGTTCGCGGATGGCGGCCTCACGATCCCGAATGAGTTCATCTGTAAAGGTATCCTTGAAGAGGCACTCATTCCGCATACCGTTTGTTCTGACCAGATTGTTATCCGGGACTACCGTGTACCCCTTGCATGCCTTGGCCTTGGCAGTGACCTTACCCGGAATAAGGAATGGGTGGGTGCACCGATGGAAAACTCCCTCGCGCTTGTGACCCACCTGTCTGGTTTTACCATGAGGTCGAAGGCAGGGACGCGTATTGGTGGCAGGATGGGGAGGCCGGGAAAATCTGCTCCCCGGAAAATGGACCCGGCCGTCCATGTGCTGTTCCCGCTCGGGGAAGCAGGCGGGAACCGGCGGTCCTTCCAGCAGGCGTCCATCCATATCCTGGTCGCCAACAAGGACGGGGGCATTATTATTGTCGAGGCTGGTAACCGCCGGTGCCCTACGTGCAAGACCATGACGTATAAAAACCAGTGCCATTGTGGTGCGCATACGGACCCCGTGTTCAAATGCCAGAAATGCGGGCACGAGGGCGAGGAGACCGAATGCCCCGGCTGCCACATGGGTATGACCTGCTCTTCCACCAGCACAATCAATGTAAAAGAGGAGTATGCACAGGCAATATCGCGTCTTGGTATCAGGGAGGACCAGGTACAGCTGGTGAAAGGGGTCAAGGGGATGATCTCCCGGGAGAAGGCGATCGAGATGATTGATAAGGGGATAATCAGGGCACAGCATGATCTCTTTGTCTTCAAGGACGGAACAGTCAGGTACGACATGATTGACCTGCCACTCACCCACTTTCGGCCGGACGAGGCGGGCATCACCGTTCCGCAGGCGATTAAACTCGGGTATGAACGCGACTTGTTCGGGACCCCGCTGGTCGAACGGTCACAGGTGATTGAGCTCCATCCCCAGGACATCCTGGTATCCGAGATCTGTGCCGATTACCTGGTAAAAATTACCCGGTTCATCGATATGATGCTGGTAAAATGCTATAAGCTGCCTCCGTTTTACAACGTCCAGACGAAATCAGACCTGCTTGGTCACCTCGTTATGGGGCTTGCCCCACACACGAGTGCCGGGGTACTCGCACGCCTTGTCGGGTTCACGAAAGCGAATGTCGGCTATGCTCACCCCTTTTTCCATGCGGCAAAGCGAAGGAACTGCTTCCATGGTGATACGGTGATCGAGGTCTATGATGGGCGGTCGTGGAAGCGTGTCCCGATACGCAAGTTCGTGATCGAGAATTTCGATCTCAGTCAACCGGGCCTTGACCGCCTCGGGACGTATTATTCGGACCCGAAGGCCTGTTTCTATACAAGGGCGGTTGATACCGGCGGGGTACTGCATGTGCGGAAGGTCACGTCCGTATCAATTCACCGGGCCCCGGCAGCGCTGGTCAGGATCGAGACCCGCAGGGGGAAGGAAATTGCAGTGACCCCGGATCACGCCATGCTGGTCTGGGATATCGGGTACCTCCGAAAAATAAAAGCAATGGAAATAAAACCCGGGGACCCGCTGCCGGTGATGGAAGGGATGAACATTATCACCGATTATGTGAAAAGTGCTGAGCCGGTTCCTTCTCCGGAAGAACGTGTCTACTGTCTCACGGTAGCGGAAGACCACACCGTGCTTGCAAACGGAGTTTTTACCGGGCAGTGTGACGGTGACGAGGACTGCATTATGCTCCTGCTTGACGGCCTCATCAACTTCTCCCGGTCTTTTCTCCCCGAGACCCGCGGTGGTTCGATGGACGCGCCGCTTGTCCTGACGACCCGTATTGACCCTGCAGAAATAGACAAGGAAAGTCTCAATATCGACGTGGGGGCGTCATACCCCCTCGAGTTGTACCAGGCAGCACAACAGTACACGCACCCGAAAGACGTGGAACACCTGGTAGACCGGGTGGAACGCCGCCTTGGGACGCCGGCCCAGGTGGAGGGTTTCTTCTATACCCACAGCACGAGCAACATCTCGGCAGGGCCTGCTGAGTCCACCTATACGAGGCTTGAGTCGATGCTCGACAAGCTGAATGCCGAGCTGAAACTGGCCGAGGAAATAAAGGCTGTTGACGAGGATGATGTTGCCGAGCGGGTGCTGAATACGCATTTTATCCGTGACCTCCAGGGAAACCTTAACGCTTTTTCAAAGCAGAAATTCCGCTGTACAAAATGCAACCAGAGCCACCGGAGGATGCCCCTTGCAGGGAAATGTATCAAGTGCGGTGGGAATATTATCCCGACTGTCCATGAGGGCTCCGTAAAAAAATATCTCTTGATGTCGCAGGACATCTGCAAAAAATACGCGGTCTCCGAATATACCCGGCAGCGTGTGGAGGTGCTCATCATGTCGATAGAGTCCACGTTCGGGACTGAAAAAGACCAGCAGATGGGACTTGCGGATTTCATGTCCTGACGGCTGGGAAAAGATTATCAATATTTTAGTGGCGCTGAGCCAGGGGATGTATGAACGGGCCCCAGGCTTTGTGAATAATTGCCGGCCCTTGATGAATTCGTCCACACGGGATCCCCGTGTCAACCTGCCCTGCACTGGGCGATACTTGCGATAAATCCAATTCAGCAGGTTGATCTGAGTTAAGCCCCAATCCGCGAGGGTGTCCCACGTGGCCAACACAGAAAAGGGCCCAACGGTATCAGTACCAGACCTTGGCATAATATTTTACCTCAAAATCTTTTAGTGTCTGCGTCCAATATGTTCTCGCGCGAGGGTATCTAAGTGGTCAACAGAGGCAGACTCAAGATTTCCTTGCCAAACTTGGCATAATATTCGACCTCAAAATCTTTTAGTGTCCGCGTCCAATATGTTTTCGCGCGAGGGTATCTAAGTGGTCAACAGAGGCGGACTCAAGATCCGTTCCAGAAGTGGTTCGCGGGTTCAAATCCCTCCCCTCGCAT
>JBAXMF010000002.1:0-35624 GCA_037134435.1 Methanomicrobiales archaeon
GATATTCTTTCAATACCCTGTGCGAAAATTTTCAGAATACTCCCCTGAAATATTAAAATAAAAACTTTTATTACGCCCAAAGTATTACAAAATATTGCTATAGTAATACTTCGGTGAATCTACATGCACATACCTGATGCATTTATGCCAATATGGCAGGGAGCAATCTACTGGGTTATCGCCCTTGTCTTCGTATATCTCTCCTTACGGTGGGCAAAGAACGAGTTGAACGAGGAAAAACTGCCCCTTGTTGCAGTGCTTGCTGCGGGGATTTTTGCGCTCCAGTCCTTTAACCTTCCCGTCTCGATGGGGACAAGCGGGCACCTTGTAGGTGGAGCACTAGTCGCAATTATTCTTGGTTCTCCGTTTGCCGCGGTATTCATCCTTACGCTGGTGCTGATTGTCCAGGGTATCATGTTCGGGGATGGTGGAATTACGACAATGGGCGCGAACATCCTCAACATGGGTGTAGTTGGTGGTTTTGTCGGGTTCTACAGTTTCAAAGGACTGAAAGCAGCAACCCGGAGTGTGCCGGTTTCCGCGTTCATTGCCGCGTGGCTGGCCTGTTTAATTCCTGCCCTCTGTGCGGCGGTTGAACTATGGCTTGCCGGGACCTTCCCCCTCGAAGCCGGTCTCATTGCAATGGGAATTTATCATGCGATTATTGGTATCATTGAGGGTGTTGTCACGGTCGCCGCTATTTACCTGATTATTAATGTCCGGCCTGATATGATGGATGAAAGTGTATTACCTGCAAAGGCAGGTGCCATCGCATGATAGATAATAAAACCTTACTTGTGGCCGGACTTATCCTTGCAATCGTAATCGGGGTTGCCGCTGTGTTCTTTGCATCGGGTGACCCTGATGGCATGGAAAGTACTGCGCTTGTTGTACAGGGCCAGAAGGCCCTTACCGGCCTTACTCCACCGGATGCAGAAATAAAGGAAGATATGGAAGGAAAGTTTATCTACAAATCACCGATGCCTGACTATCTGCTTGGTGAAGGAAGCGGTGCGGGCGGGGGTGCCCTTGCAATAGTTGGTGGAACAATTCTTGCATTCATCATCGCTATTGGCCTGATATATGCATTAAGGGTCGCAGGTAAAAAAAATCCTCCAAATGCAAACCAATAGACATTTAATTTTTCTATCCCAATTCTGGTGACTCATGCATCTTATCGAAACCCGCGATCTCTGTTATACGTATCCAGGCAATGTCACAGCACTTCATCATGTCAATTTTATTGCCCCACGAAAAGCACGTATCGCTGTTATCGGGTCCAATGGTGCGGGTAAGAGTACACTTTTCAAACACTTTAACGGGATTTTCAAACCCACCTCGGGATCAGTGTTGGTCCAGGGTGAACCAATCACCAAAGAAAATATCCGTAACGTCCGTAGATTAGTTGGCATTGTATTCCAGAACCCGGATGACCAGATATTTTCACCGACGGTTGAACAGGATGTTGCATTCGGCCCCACGAACCTGGGCCTCGACGAGGAAATCGTGCAGCACCGTGTCTGCGAAGCGCTTCGTATCGTTGGTATTGAACACCTTGCGAACCGTGTCCCTCATCATTTGAGCGGCGGTGAAAAGAAACGGGTTGCCATTGCCGGTGTTGTGGCCATGGAACCACAGGTACTGGTCCTTGATGAACCAACTGCAGGCCTGGACCCCCAGGGTGTGCGTGATTTTAACAATTTTTGCAACTCCCTTTCGCAAAAGTACGGCCTCACCGTGATCTTTTCAACACACGACGTCTCCCTTGTACCTGAAATCGCCGATTATGTGTATGTAATGAACAAGGGGTCCATTGTGGCTTCCGGGACTATCGAAGAGATCTTTGTCCAGATGGAGATGCTCCAGTCAGTCCGGCTCGATGTACCGGTATTACCAAAATTAATCCGTTCCCTCCAGGAGCACGGCGTTGATATCAACATGGGATATACCTTTGACGAAGTGGAAGCGGTATTCCTCGAGGCATTTGGGAAGAGGGCATGATCGAAGAACTGTTTGACATCGAACGGTACGCCTACCGGGACAGTGTCATCCACAGGCTTGATGCAAGGGCCAAGATCCTCGTGGTTTTTGCCACCATCATCGCGATAGTCTCGGTACCTTATTCTCCCATAGTACTCACGGTCGGAACGATTTTTTTTATTTTTTTCCTCGTGCTCTGGGCACTCACCCGGTTGTCCCCAATGGTGTACCTGAAGCGAGCCCTGTTAATCATACCCCTGTGGGGCATTGTCATACTGTTCCAGATTTTTATTAAAAACCCCTATTACACCGAATATACTACGTTGGTTGCCCTGCCGTTCGGGATTAATATTTACGCAGAATCTATCCAGTTTGCGTTCATCCTGCTGGTGAAATTTATCATTACAATATCATTCATTATCCTCCTCTCATCCACGACCAAGGTGCAGGACATGCTTGACGGTGGACGAAGGCTCGGGCTGCCAGCTGAATTTGCACTTGCCCTTGGTATGATGGTCCGTTACCTGTTTGTCTTTGGCTACATGTACCGGAAGATCGTCCAGACACTTGAGACCAAGGCGTTCGACCCGTTTGACCGGAACCTTCCCTATCGCTATCGGATGCGCCAGATAGGGTATACCATCGGGACTATGTTCATCAGGTCATACGAGCAGGGAGAGCGTGTCTATACAAGCATGCTCTGCAGGGGATATGGCCGGCACAGCCACCTCTTCTTAAAGAAAAAAGGATTTAAACTTTCTGAATGGATATTTCTCGTAATCTGCTTAATGTTTATTATCATTATCCCGGTCACGGCCTGGTTGAAACAGGTATCCTGGTTCTGAATGGGAGGTATAGTATTTTAATCCCCATCCTGTATACCTATTGTCATGGGAAGCAGATTTGGTCGCGGGTTTATTGTTAACCTGTCCTTGATAAACCGTCATTTTGCATTACCTCCTGAACAGGCATGGTACGGGGCTGCTGACCATCTTGATGAGATGGTCCTGCCGTCGTCTTTTAAGGGCACCGACGTGGAACAGCTGGTCGGGAGTCTCCGGAAGCGTATCATCTGGCATGTCCCGGGTACTAGTGACAAGGAAGATGCAAAAGAAGTCAACCGGTTATTGGACCGTCTTGCTGTGGCGATTGATAATAATCTTGGGATAAAAGATGCGGAATTAGGCGAGTTTCACTAATCCAGGTCGTCCGGACTAATCAGGATTAAGTGTTAAAACAACCAGTACTGTGTGTGATTGACGATCTGTTTACTGAAGAGTTTTTTTTGGTGGGGGTAAGGGATGACCGACCCGTATGATGCATCTCACATAACTGTTCTTGAAGGGCTTGCCCCGGTACGTGAGCGGCCTGCAATGTATATTGGCAGTACTGATACCCGTGGTCTGCACCACCTTGTGTACGAAGTCGTGGACAATTCCATTGATGAAGCACTTGCCGGGTACTGTAACCATATCTGGGTAAACGTGAATGGGGATGGATCATGCACGGTTGTGGATAACGGCAGGGGGATCCCGATCGACATGATGAAAAAGAACGGGAAGAGCGCTCTTGAAATTGTTCTGACCGTGCTTCACGCCGGTGGAAAATTTGACAAGGAGACCTACCAGGTGTCAGGGGGTCTCCATGGTGTGGGTGTATCTGTTGTCAATGCGCTTTCAATGGCCCTGAAAGCAACCGTATACCGTGACGGGAATATCTACGAGATGGATTTTTCCAAGGGCAAACCGTCCGCCCCGCAGACCTGCCGCGAGGAGACGCTTGAGGAGTTCAAATCCCGGCACCTCAAATGGTATGGGTCTCCTGCACAGCCTGTCATTGACGATCGGACTGAGTTTCTGGCCTTGTTCGGCAAAAAATTGTCAGGGACTGATATCACGTTTATGCCGGATGCCACTATCTTCGAGACGACCCAGTTCGATTACGACGTCCTCGTCCACCGTCTCCGTGAGCTTGCGTTTCTGAACAGTGGCATTACCATCGCACTAAAGGACGACCGGTCCGGTGATAGCGAGGTCTTTTCCTACGCGGGGGGACTAAAAGCATTTGTCGCCTACTTAAATGCCGGCTCCGTGCCAACCCATCCTGATGTCATTGTACTCGGTAAAAAGGACCCCGTAGATAAAGTTGAGGTCGATGTCGCTCTGCAATATGTCAATACGTATAGTGAACAGGTCTTTTCATTCGTCAACAGTGTCAATACCCGCGAGGGGGGTACTCACCTCGAAGGGTTCAGGAGTGCCATTACCCGTGCCATCAACTCCTCGTCAAAGAAAAATAACCTGGTAAAAGAAGCTTCGCTCGCAATCAGGGGTGAGGATGTCAGGGAAGGCCTTACTGCGGTCATCAGTATAAAGATGGCCAGCCCGCAGTTCGAAGGCCAGACCAAGATGCGCCTTGGAAATAGCAATGTGAAAGGAATCGTGGACTCACTCGTCTACCAGACACTCACCGAATATTTTGAGGAGAACCCAAAAGTCCTGGCCGCCATCGTTGAGAAGGCAGTTGTCGCAGCAAGAGCAAGGGAAGCGGCAAGAAATGCCCGTGAACTCGCGCGAAGAAAAAGCACCCTTGAAAGTTCCGGCCTGCCGGGGAAACTGGCTGACTGTTCCGAACGTGACCCGTCCAAGAGCGAGATCTATATCGTTGAAGGGGACTCTGCAGGGGGCTCAGCAAAACAGGGAAGAGACCGCCGTTTCCAGGCAATTTTACCCCTTCGTGGAAAAATCCTGAACGTGGAGAAAGCGACCCAGCATAAGATATTAAAAAATATTGAAATCCAGGCCCTTGTTTCAGCAATTGGGACTGGTGTAGGAGATCAGTTCGATTCGCAGAAGGCACGGTACCACCATGTTATCCTGATGACCGATGCCGATGTGGACGGTGCCCATATCAGGACGCTCCTGCTCACGTTCTTATTCCGCTACATGACAAAACTCATCGAAGATGGTTATGTGTACATCGCCCAGCCACCCCTTTACCGGATCGCGAAGGGGAAACAGGAGAAATATGCGTTCAAGGAAGAGGAAATGAGGCATTTCGTGGCAGAATTCGGTGAAAAAGGGACCACGATCCAGCGGTACAAGGGTCTTGGTGAGATGAATGCCTCCCAGCTCTGGGGGACGACCATGGACCCGGACCAGCGGGTCTTAAAACAGGTCAGAATAGAGGATGCGAGTTTTGCCAACGAAATCTTTGAGAAACTGATGGGGGAAGACGTCAATGCCAGGCGGGACTTTATCAAGAGGCATTCGCGGGAGGTGACAAACCTTGACATCTGAACAAAAACGGCTCGAAGGGATAGAGCCCCGTGTTATTCCGATTAATATCGAAGAGGAGATGAAAATCTCCTATATCAATTATGCGATGAGTGTTATCATCGGAAGGGCGATTCCTGATGTGAGGGACGGGTTAAAACCAGTCCACCGGCGTTCACTCTATGCGATGTGGGAGATGGGGAATACCCACGACAAGCCGTCCAAGAAGAGTGCACGTATCGTCGGAGAAGTCATGGGTAAATATCACCCGCATGGTGATTCCTCTATCTATGACACGGTTGTCAAGATGGCACAACCTTTTTCCTATCGTTACATGCTTGTCGAGGGGCAGGGAAATTTCGGGTCGGTCGATGGCGATGCACCGGCAGCGATGCGTTACACGGAGGTCCGGCTTAACCCGATCTCTGAAGAACTCCTGCAGGACCTCGACAAGGAGACGGTCAGTTTCATACCGAATTTTGACGAATCACTTGAGGAACCAACGGTTCTCCCGGCAAAGATCCCAAACCTCCTGATTAACGGGTCGAGCGGGATTGCGGTCGGGATGGCAACGAACATGCCTCCCCACAATGCAAAGGAGGTCTGCGATGCCATCAGCCGTTACCTTGACAACGCACAGATCACGGTAGATGAGCTGATGCAGGTGTTACCCGGCCCTGACTTCCCGACCGGCGGGATAATCATGGGTAATGAAGGTATCAGGAATGCCTATAACACGGGGTATGGCCGTGTCGTTATCCGTCGTGTTGCCGAGATCGAGGAACGCGGCAGTAAAGGTGACCGGATCCTCATTACCGAGATACCTTACCAGGTAAACAAGGCACGCCTGATCGAACATATCGCGACCCTTGTCAAGGAGAAGCGGATTGAGGGTATCTCCGATATCAGGGATGAGTCAGACAAGGATGGCATGAGAGTGGTTATCGAGCTCAGGCGGGATACCAATTCGGCTGTCATTTTAAATACTCTCTATAAACACACGGCACTTGAGAGTACATTCGGGATCATCAACCTCGCCATTGTTGATAAACAGCCACGGTACCTCTCGCTACCCGGTCTGATCGAGGAGTTCGTCCAGCACCGGATCATCGTGATCCGTAAGCGGAGCGAATTTGACCTCCGGAAAGCCGAGGACCGCGTGCATATCCTCGTCGGGCTGCTGCTGGCACTCGATAACATTGATGCGGTAATTGCATCGATCCGTGCCTCCCAGACGGTTGAAATTGCACGAGATACGCTGATATCAAAATTCGGTCTTGATGAGCTTCAGACCAACGCAATTCTCCAGATGCAGCTCCGTCGCCTTGCCGCACTTGAGCACCAGAAAATTATCGGTGAACGGAATGACCTTGGGGTCGAGATCGCCCGCCTGAATGGTATTCTCTCGTCTGAAACGACAATCCGGGTTGAGATTAAGAAAGAAATCCTCGAGTTCGGTCAGAAATTTGGTGATGCCCGAAGGACCCAGATCAGCAGGGACCTGACCAATATCGAGAAAGAGGACTTGATCGAGGACAAGCCGGCACTGGTCTCGCTTACCTCGTTAAACTACATCAAGCGGATGGACCTCGACACCTACCGGCAGCAGCGACGTGGCGGCAGGGGTATCATGGGGATGGCCACGAAAGACGAGGATTACGTGGAGAACGTGTTTATAGCGAACACCCATGATTTCCTCCTGTGTTTCACGAACATGGGACGTGTCTACTGGCTGAAGATTTACGATATCCCGGAGGGCACCCGGACCTCACGAGGTAAGGCGATAGTCAACCTCCTGAACCTGAACAACGAACGTGTCACTGCGGTTATACCTGTCCGGGAGTTCCGGCCTGACCGCTTCCTCTTCTTTGCCACACAGCGTGGCCAGGTACTGAAGGTATCCCTTGAGGAATTATCGAGGCCCCGCTCCACCGGTATCAATGCGATTAAACTCCATGAAGGTGACGAGCTCGTCGATGTGAAGATCACCGACGGGACCCGGGAACTGATCCTCACGACGTCGAGAGGCCAGAGTCTTAGGTTCCATGAGGATGCAGTGCTCACGCGTCACCGCAACGCGATGGGCGTTATTGGAATCAGGATGAAGGGCAAGGATATCTTACAGGCACTTACGGTCCTTGACAAGGATAAGCTCTTCATCATCACCGAGAACGGGCGTGGAAAACGGACTGAATTTGACGAGTTCCGGGGCCATGGTCGCGGTACAATGGGTGTCCGGAACATCCTGACTGACCGCGAAGGTGGGTCCGTGGTCACCACAAAAGCGGTCTCTGATAATGATGAGATTATTGTGATGAGTGCATCAGGGATTGTTATGAGGACAAAAGTTTCCGGGATCTCTATCCAGAAACGGAGTACCCGTGGTGTCAGGATTATGAAGATGGACGCCGGTGACAGGGTTGTCGGCGTTGCCGTCCTCGTACCTGAACTTGACGAATAACCATCATTATTTTTTTCATTTTTTAGGATCGTAATGGTTGATACACACCATTTTAATGGTGGGATACAGCCATCGTCACTTCTCTCGTGACCGGTATTCCCGGATTAGGACCGCCAGATTTATTGGGGTTGGTTTTGACCAGCTGATCATGTCATGATCCGGTGATTTCACACAGTATGTTTTTTTGGCCCTCCACAGGGGTAATGGGGGACTTGACATTTCCTGCTCTAACGCAAACAGGGGCAAATATTATCTCATTCCGGCTAAAAAGAATGCTTTATGTCCCAGAAGTCATTTGAACTCCTGACGAATGGTGAAGGAGAGATCGTGAATATCACCCCCGGTGTTGAAAAAATTGTGCAGGAAAGCGGGGTAAGGAGTGGCCTTGCCAATATTTTTGTGACCGGTTCCACGGTCGCGGTCACCACCATCGAATATGAGGATGGCGTCCTTGAGGATTTTAGAGGGCCCTGTCTATTCTTGCCCCGGACACTATTCTTTATGCTCATAATTCCCGGTGGGGTGATGGGAATGGGAGGTCACATGTGAAAGCATCATGCATCGGTCCTTCTCTGACCGTTCCCATTGCGAACGGTGCCCTTATGTGCGGGACCTGGCAGCAGGTCGTAATGGTTGAACTGGATGTCCGGTCAGGACGGAAAAGGACTGTTGTGGTCACCGTGATAGAATGATGTTAACGCCAGGCAGAGAAATGTACTTTATCGGTGTCTGAATCCAGAACCCGGGATACTGTTAACCTGGTATAATCCTATTTTCCCGCAGTGTATTGGGAGTGGATGGCATGAAAATGCCCTTGAATGATCCTATATAAAACAAGATATACCCTACCCCTTCTCCATCAAATCTATGCGGATAACTCCTGATTATTCAATGGCTGATAAAAAAAAGAGTGATCTGCCCCGGATTGATTAATCGAGTGGGATTGTCTCGAGCTGGGATACCAGTTCCCATATCCGGGTCCTTGCATGCACCGGCATGTTGGGATCATTGCTGATTTCGTCAATTTTTGAGATTGCCTCCGCGGCACGGAGACCGATCCCCTTATTTGGATTCGTGAGCAGCAACCGTGTTTCATCTGCGACGCGCCTGATATTTCTTGGTATTGTGTTGTCATCCATGATGTGCTGCAGCATCTGGACGCAGTTCTCTATTGTTTTTTCTGGATTCGTCATGATATCACCATTCGTGAGCTTCTTTATTAGTACTACTATCCCGCCTTATATAGTTTGATACACCAACCTAACAACCAGGTGATACCGATACCCGAGAAGAAACCCGATGATGTAATGGCAGAATACCTCCTGAAAGGGGCAAAAATGCTGGCAAAAACGTGCCCTGCCTGTGGATCGCCGATGTTCACCTACAAGGACCGGACATTCTGCGTGATGTGTGAACTGGAAGATCAGAAGTTATCAGGACCCGCAAGGACACAACCCCGGAACCCTGTTGAACTACCAAAGGAAGGTGCCAAGGGGCATGCCTCCGATCACGAACTTGCATGTGCACTGAAGACAACGCTGATCACGCTCTCCGGGCGGATTACCACTGAACCTGATCCCGGCCGCTGTCTTTCCCTGATGAATACCATTAAAATAGGGATCGAAGCCCTGAAGTTGCTCTCTCAACCATAGGCATGCCTCGATAATTCGTATATCTTTTTTGCCCGTTTCTCCCCGACCCCCGGAACGCCGGATAGTGCTTTTTCATCTGCGTTGACAATTCCCTGCACTGAACCAAAATGGTCAAGGAGCAGCCTTGCATTCTTAAGCCCGATTTCCGGGAACGCACCGATTATACTCTCCTGCTGTTCCATGTGTGAATGGTAGGGTTTCCGGATGGACGGCGTCCGCTCACCGCGCTCATCAAACTCCCGTTTTGCAATGACGAGAAGCATTGCCGCCGTATCGGCCTCGTCTTTCGTCGTGAACAATATCACCCCGAGGTCGATTGCAATTGCCGAAAGAGTCCCGCGGATTGCATTCGGGTGGATATTTCTCTCCAGGTAGAGGTCATCCCCCTCGATGACCAGTACCGGTCGCATGCAGGAGGTTGCGAGTGACCGCAACTGCCCGAGAAGGTCGCGGTTGACAAGGGTATCAGCAAAATCCCTCGTCGTCTTCCGCTCTACGATTATCCTGTCACCTATTGCGTAATCACCAATCTGTAACCTCTGGATACTGATCGAGGCACCTAATGCATGAAGGGATTCCACTACCTTCGATGAAGTCTCCCGGTCATCGACTACTATCGCCGGCCCCGTTGCGACTGCGGAAACCGTTGCGGTAAACTCTTCGATACTCATCTGTGTTGCTTTATTTTCCCCGGAAAACGGTTCCGGCAGGTCATCCCGGATCTGTCGTATCCCTTTTGCCATCGCCTGTTCGCGTGACTGGCTCACGTAACGGAACGTCTCGTCCTGCGTTCCTTGTGTCACAAGGACGATAACTTTACCATGGCCACTCCGGCCGGTCCTCCCTTTTCTCTGTATGCTGCGGATCTCTGAGGGTACCGCCTCGTAAAACACAACCAGGTCCGTGGACGGGACATCAAGCCCCTCCTCCCCAACAGAGGTAGCGACAAGTACCCGGAACTCTCCCGCCCGGAACCTCCGCAGTGCATCGATCTGCTTTTTCTGGCTCAGCCCTTTCTCAGCATCCTTTGTAGCCTGCCCGACAAACCGTTCACACGTGATACCCTGCGAGGTCAGCTGGTCAACAATCATCTGGACGGCATCGCGGTAAGTCGCAAACACGATGATCCGGCTATCGGTAGAATTTTTGAGTTCTGATTTTACAATCGCTTCAACGATTCCGAGTTTTGGGTGCAACTCGCGGTCCCACCCGGCCACCCTGTCCATGAGGCCTGTGAATACCGGGTCCTGGCCAAGTCGCCTGCTCGCCCTGGAGCCGGAAGGCGATGTCGCTTCATCGGCAAGGCGGGAGAGGTAGACCTTTAATACCTTACTCCCCTGTGACTCGGCAAGTCCCACCGCATGTTTCAGCTTCATGATCTCCGCATAGACCGAGGCTGCTGCAAACCCGGACTGTTCCCGTTTCTGGATCTTCTCCTGCACCTGTGCATTGATGGCCGTGAGGGCTTTCATGGAGAGCAGCTGCCGTTTCGGGACTGTAAATCCTGCTCCGGCCAGCATCTTCAGGCGGTCATCGAGCAGCCGGTTGAGGTGGTCAAGGGCCTTCTCCAGTTCCGGGGGAAGTGATACGCTGATGATTTCGATCTCACGCTCATGGATATAAGGCTGTACATCGGGGTCATTCTCGTTCCTTGTCTCTACCTGCCCGATCCCGACATTGGCACAGACTTCCCGTACCTTCTCCTGCTGGCCACCGGGTGACGCGGTCATGGCAAGAATTCTCGGGTTCTTCGCCTGGGCACAGTACTGCTCTGCGAGGAATACATATGCATAGTTTCCGATGGCCCGGTGACATTCATCAATAATCATCAGGGTCACATCTTCAAGAGAATAACGGCCTGCGAGAAGATCGTTCTTGATTACCTGGGGCGTTGCAAAAATAACGGTCGATTGTTCCCACTCAATGGTGCGCTGTTCGCCCGGTGTCTCACCGGTAAACATCACAAAGTTTTGTTTTTTCCCGTTTTTATCTGGCAGAAGGAGCAGGTTTTCAAAAAATCTCAGGTGTTGCTCGACGAGAGGTTTTGTGGGGGCGAGCATGAGTACCTTGCCGCCCTCGTTATACAACCGCGATGCCGCAACAATCAGCGCCACGGCTGTTTTCCCAAGGCCTGTCGGGAGGACAACGAGCGTGTTTGCATCAAGTGCCCGCATCGCGATTGTCAGTTGATACTCCCTCGATTCAAGGCTTTCAGGCCGTATCAGCGGGTGATTGATGGAGGTCATGGACAGATTGTGGAAAAACTTCCTTTTCCCTCTATCAGGTCGCTGATGATGTCAGGTACACGGTCAACCGGTACTCTCACCTGTGCCATGCTGTCACGGTCCCGGATTGTCACGGTCTGGTCTTCCCTGGTATCGTAATCAACGGTGATGCAGAAGGGTGTACCAATCTCGTCCTGCCTCCGGTACCGGCGCCCGATAGCCCCTGAGTCATCGTACTCGGCGAGGATATGGTGCTCGTGGAGCGTGTGGGTGAGTTGTTCTGCGATGATGTCAAGTCCGTCACGGTTCATTAAGGGAAATACGGCAACCTGGACGGGTGCAACAAGGGGTGGGAGGCGGAGTACACGGCGCTCTTCCCCGTCAACTATCTCTTCGTCATAGCTCTGCTCAAGGACGGCGTAGCACATCCGATCGATACCGTACGAAGGTTCGATAACATGTGGCCGGACCTCCTCACCCGGGAGGTCAATCTCCTCTTCAATTATCTTGTAGAGGTCCTTAGGAACAAAGAACTTTTCTGATCCAACGGTAACCGTAATCCCGTCCGGACCGGGGACTGTCGTTGCCAGTGCATCAGCGATATCTTTCGCCTTCCCGCGATACTTCGGGCCGAGAGCACCCATGTCGGCGACGACTCTCCTCCTCTGCACCCGTTTCGGGGTCTCGTACTGGATAAAGACGGTGAATGACTGCCCACTCTGTTTTTCGTGCGCCCTGAGGTCGTAATCAGTCCGGTCTGCAATCCCGACCGTCTCTACCCAGCCGAAGCGTTCAGAACGGATCTCTGCGTCCCAGCAGTCTTCGGCGTAATGCGCAAGTTCGTCAGGAAGGTGTTGCCGGAACCTGAGCCTGTCAGGTTTCACGCCGATCCGCACGAGGAGCTGGTGGGTCAGTGCGAGGTAATACGCGACATATTCGTTCGCGATAATTCCCGTGTCCACCGCTTCTCTCATGGTCATGACCAGCGGCGCCGAATTCTCCTGTTGCTGCTTCTGGCCGAAGAGTGGCACTTCGTAGCCGGCATACCGTGCAAAACGCGGGTGGTCCTTTTCTTCGGGATGTACAAAAATTTCGGCTTCAGCCTGGGTGAATTCCCGGAGCCTGATCATCCCCTGTCTCGGGGAGATCTCGTTCCGGTATGACTTTCCTATCTGCACTGCCCCGAAAGGCAGTTTATCGCGGTAAAAGCGAAGGAGCCGCTGGAAATCGGTAAACATTCCCTGTGCGGTCTCAGGTCTTAGGTAGCCACACCGCTGCGACCCAGGCCCAATCGTGGTCTGGAACATCAGGTTGAATGGGAAGACTTCGACCGTTCCAATTACCTCTTCGCAGGCCGGGCAGGTGATCGGGGCGAGTGCTGCAGAAAGCTGCTCTTCTGACATCGTGGAAGCACCGGCAATTCCCCCTCCTTCAACTACATGGTCGGCACGCAGGTATTCCTTGCAGTGCGGGCATTGGAACATCTTGTCTGAGAATCCCTTGACGTGCCCGGAGGCGATAAAAATTGACTCCTGGCCGATGGTCGGACATTCGATCTCGTAATATCCTTCCTGTATTACGTAAAAAGAACGCCAGACATCTTCGATCCGGCGCTTCATCATGGAACCAAGCGGGCCATAATCGATAAATCCCGCGACCGCCCCGTAACACTCTGATGTCGGCCATACAAAACCGCGTCGTTTGGTAAGATCATTTATTTTATCGTATACATCGCTCATATCGACCACTGGTATCCATCACTATAGAACGCCCGGTATGAAAAAGTTGTTCAAACCAGGGGCAATGAACTGATGAAAAATTTCTCTCTGCATACGTCCCGGGGCTTGCCAATGAAGTTTTCCGCATATGCGGAAATTCAGTACAATAAGGTAAGAATAACCCGATTGTGTCATATCTGTCCTTTATCTCGCTTATAATCCGCGTAAATTAAGATAGTATTAAATATTAATCCGCGCATCTATTCCGGTAATCTCTAGTGTGGTTTCAAACATGCCGGAAGACAAACGTAAGATTCAGCTTCTGGAATTGTTCACAAACATTACCAGCAAAACAAAGATCGTGGAACCGATGAAAAAGATCCACGGTTCTTTAAGAGACCGTGACGCAGTAGAACGTGAAATTTCCCTGTTAATGCGGGAGATTCTTGATTTGGGATTCTTTAAGACCAAACTGAAGCCGATCCAACTCGCCAAGCTTGTCTCTGCCTACTATCTCGGAAAAAACGATACTGAGATTGCCAGAGAACTTGGGGATGAGAAGCTGTCAAAGACAGTCGCCCGGGCACGGGTCCGCCTGAAGCTCTTCCGTGACCTTGATTTCAAGATGCCATTTGACCGTGAGAAGATGGAAATACTCATGGAGTCAGGGAAGACGATGAAGGAGATCAGCGAAGAACTGGGGGTAAGTCCATCCACGCTCCGCGAATACCGCCATGTGATTGATCAACGGGATGATCATACCATTGATCAATACCTTGAGCGTATCAGGGATGTCATGGAAGACCGGGACCTCAGCGAGCAGATGACCAGGAGTGCTACGAAGGATAGCCTTGGGGACTCAATCGATATTACGGAAGCAGAATTAATTGATGTGGCCTGAACCCGGGTCGTCCTGGGATAGATGAACACCATCGTCCCTACAGAGTGGGGTGACTTACCCAATTTTTTTTATCAATCCAGCTAATTATCACATCATTTATTGTCGTCACGGGGGCTTCTTCCGGAATGATCCAACCGGGTAAGAAGAGTTACGTTTTCATAGGTAGTATGAGAATGTCGTACCTAATATGAAACTCACCTGGTTTGGACACTCCTGTGTACAGTTATCCGGAACGAAAGACGTCATCGTGGACCCGTTTATTGGTGACGGGATAGAAGTCACCGCTGATTGTGATATTATTGCTGTCACCCATGGGCATGGTGACCACATGGGTGATACCGTCCGGCTTAAGAAAAAGACGGTCGCAATCAATGAAATCGCAAAATACCTGGCAACAAAAGGTATCCCTGTCGAAGGGATGAATATCGGCGGCTCTATCGACGTTGATGGCGTCCGTTTCACCATGACACCAGCGGTCCATTCCTCGTGGCTCGAGGAGGGGGGTATCGGGTGCAACGGGGGTGCAGCGGCCGGGTATGTCATCACGATGGACGGGAAGAAGGTCTACCATGCCGGAGACACAGCCCTCTTTTCTGATATGAAACTGATTGGGGACCTCTACCGGCCTGACGTTGCCCTCCTCCCGATTGGTGGACGGTTCACAATGGGTCCTGATGAGGCGATGATGGCTGCCCAGTATATCGGGGCACCCCTGGTCATCCCAGTCCATTACAATACCTGGGCAAAGATCGTGCAGGACCCCACACGGTTCAAATTTGCCATTGAACGGACGACCGATATGAAGGTCGCCGTCCTTTCACCCGGTGAGACGATAGACCTGTGAACAGCACAGGCACATTTTTTTCCTTTGCGTGGAACATCTGATTTTATCCAGATAATAATACTGCATATCGCTGTGCTTTATTACTTTTAAAGCATGATTGACTTTTAAAATATCTAAAATCAATTCGGGTGAGACATTTGTTCTCTGCAATAATGATGCTTTGAATCAGTGACAAAAAAGCTGATGGACTTCAAATTGAAAAATTCTCCTGGGCGATTAGAAATTGGTCATCTCCCTGAATTGACCTTGTCGTAGTCAGTATAATATTTCAGGAGTACATACTCCATTCACGATCACCTGCTTATGTCCTGGTACATGCCTATGAATCCCGCTCCAATACAAAGCGGTATCCGTATTATCCAGAACATCATTTCACTCGTATGGATCGACAGAAAATACTATACTTCGGACTGTGGTGCATACTGCTTGTAATTACGGGCTTTCTTATATGGATAATCAAACTGGTATCCGGTTCCAGTGATCAGGTCCTGATAATCATATACTATGGGTGTGCGATGGCGGCGGTGACTACGCTGTGTTTACTTTTTCTCGCCGTTGCAACATTGAAAACCAAAGAACCGTGATCTGCCGTGCCTTGCTAAAAATAGAATGGGGTACGTGTTTTCCAGTGCACTCAAGGGAAACTTCCCCGAGATCTTCAAATGGAAGGCCTCGTTATAGAGCGACTCGTGTGCCGTCCCGAAAGTCATACGGAACCGATATTTTATAAAATATACTCCCGGTATTTTCTAATATCCGCAAAAAAAATGTTTTTTATTATACTGACTGACTAGAAGTCGGTCATCACTCTGAACTGGTCGATCTCTTCCCGGTTCAGATTTTCAAGGAATATTTCAGCCGCGGAACGGATATCTTTGCTTGCGGTGATTGCCCGCCCGACAACAAGAATGTCTGCACCTGATTTCAGTGCGTCCTTTACGACTTCCGCCCTGATTCCCCCGGCAGTTGCCACAAGGAGTTTCCCACCGGTTGCCTTCTTTAATGCGGCAATATTACCCCACGCGTGTTTTGTCTCCTCCGCATCGATTGCCCGGTGGAGCTCAACAATATCCGGTTTCACCGACAGCCCTGCAATCAGCTTGACCGGGTCGGCCACGTTTAACATATCAACAATGGAATAGATACCGGTCTTTTTCGCCTCGATAATCGCTTTCTCAAGCGTTGAGACAGGTGCGAGACCAGAAATTACGACGGCGTCTGCGGATGCATCGGCCGCCATCCGAGCCTCAAGATTTCCGGTGTCAAGAATTTTTAAGTCGGCAATAATGAATGCATTCGGTCGAATCTTCCGCATTTCGGAGATTACGTTCAGGCCGAACCGCTTGATCAGCGGTGTCCCTGCCTCGATGATAAGGTGGTCATTGGCCGGGAGCTCGGTGAGTACCTGCGTAACTTTGTTCATATCGACCAGGTCAAGGGCGACCTGCAAGTAGGGCGGGTCCCAGAGCCGCTGTACCTTAAAGCCCATAACTGCATGCGCCGCGCGGTCCTTCTCGTAGATGAGGGTCTTTTTGTCAGGGAACGCGTCCATTGCCCGGGTGATGGCAAGTTTCATCGCCCCGTAGTTGTAGCGATAAATTTTATTGTAGTCAGCCGCTGCCGGGTCGAGGTAGACACTTGCAAGGACCACGATCTTTTCGATATCCTGGTCTTTAAATGCCCCTTCTTCAACCGAATCTGCGACTGCCTTTGCCACTGCGGCCTGCACTGGCCCAAACATCTCCCGTACCTGACCCTCCTTCTTCATCGTGACTTTCGGGATCACGAGTGTGACAGGTTTCGTTAGCAGGTTTGGTCTTATGACTGCGAGTAACGGTGTATGCCCTGCAGAAAGCTGGGAGAGTGCATTTGCAAATGCCGCTCCGACAGCCCCTTCTTTATCTCCGATCATCAGGTCGATATGGGCGAGCTCCGGTCCGTCCCCGACGAGTGCTTCTCCTATAAGATACATAAAATCTCTTCGTCTCCTGTTAACTATGTGGCCCCATTATATGATAAATGTTTTAATTCCAGGGGTGGTCTGGAAAAATGAGGGGGTAACTACAACCGCCTGTGGTATTGATCACAAATAGGGCTGGCAGCCGGATACATCCAGCCGGAAAATACAGGGAAATTAAAATTCCCGGAGAATTTTTCCACAAAAATTGTAATTCGGTTACGGTTCAGCTCAATCCCTGTCGGTCCCGCTCGGCGAATACGTCCTTTGCAACAGCCATGCCGTTCAGGGCAGCAGGAAAACCCGCATATACAGCCATCTGGGTGATGATTTCGACGATTTCCGAACGGGTACAACCGACGTTCAGCGCCATGGAAATATGTGCATTCAACTGGACTGGCGCATTACCCAGTGCAGTAAGTGCTGCAACGGTGGCTATCTGGCGTGATTTGATGTCAAGGCCAGGCCTGCACAGCACGTCCCCATAAGGGAATTCAACCGTGTAACGTGCAAGGTCCGGTGCAATCCCATCCAGTTTTTCGAGCATGGCATCAACGCCCGCGCCACTCATTGTTTCCAACTGCTTTTTTCCACGTTCAAACCTTTCGTCATCCATACTATGTATCTCCATGATACTGATTATCCCCGGATAGTGATGAATCGTGGGGGTAAATTCGTTGGTAAAAAAGCGCAATCACTATGGGAAAGGAGGCACAACAAAAAATGTGGGGTCGGTGAGATTTGAACTCACGATCGACGGGTCTCTCCGACATGCGTCAGTGCTCCAACGGATCATCACCATTCAGAAGACCCATTGTTCATCATTCACACAGAAGACGCGAAAGACCGCTGGAGCCCGTCGCCATTCCGGACTAGGCCACGACCCCGATGTTGTAAATTAAATCGTATTTTCGAGATATAAGTGTTCGCATCAAGAAATATTGGCAAGAACGATGTTTCACAGCCTTGCCAGACACTGGCACCCATGTTTTTTTCATGCGAAATCAGTAATCATATATCCTTTTCTCACGCCATATTCCTGATTAATGGTGAAGATCAGTTACGATTGCGGGATCTCTTCATTCCCTCTGATTGGCGAGACTATCGGGTATGTATTCAATCGGATTGCAAAAGAGAACCCTGATAATGAAGCTGTTGTCTCCGTCCACCAGGGGGTCCGGTGGACATACAGCGAGTTCCACGAACGTGTGGATCACCTGGCAAAGGGACTGATGGCGCTTGGTGTTGAGAAAGGCCACAGGGTAGGGATATGGGCAATGAACTATGCCGAATGGGTCCAGGTCCAATTTGCCACGGCAAAAATCGGGGCCATTATGGTCAATATCAACCCTGCGTACCGCACGTATGAGCTCGAGTATGTATTGAAGCAGTCAGAAATCCAGACCCTCTTTATTCAGGGGCGGTTTAAGACATCAGATTATGTCGGCATGTTTTACGAGGCCTGTCCCGAAGCGTATGAATCGCGCCCGGGCCACGTCAAGAGCGACAAGTTCCCCTTCCTCAAAAACATTATTTTTATGGGGGATATCCCCTACAACGGGATGTTTGTCTGGGAGGACTGCATCCGGAAAGGTGAAGAAATCAGTCACGATGAGCTGATCGACCGCGAGGAGTCCTTAGAGTTCGATGATGCCATCAATATCCAGTATACCAGCGGCACCACCGGTTTTCCAAAGGGGGTCGTCCTCAGCCATCATTCGGTGCTGAATAATGGGTACATTATCGGGGAAGGGATGGGTTTTACCCCGGCAGACCGCCTCTGCATCCCGGTCCCGTTTTACCATTGTTTTGGCATGGTACTCTCAAACCTTGCCTGTGTCACGCATGGGTCGACCATGGTAATACCATCACCGGCTTTCGATGCGGGTGAAGTGCTGAAAACGATACAGAATGAGAAATGTACGGCGCTTCATGGCGTCCCTACGATGTTCATCGCGGAGCTTTCACACCCGGACTTCTCCCGTTATTCGATGAGTACCCTTCGTACCGGGATTATGGCCGGTTCTCCCTGTCCCATCGAGGTGATGAAAGAAGTCTCAAAGAAGATGAATATGACCGATATTGTGATCGTGTACGGCCAGACAGAGACCTCTCCCGGTGTTACAATGACCACAACAAAAGACCCGATTGAACGGCGGGTATCAACGGTGGGTAAACTTTTTCCCCATACAGAATTGAAATTCATCGACCAGAAGACCCAGAAAATTGTCCCGCGGGGAGAAATCGGGGAGATCTGTGCACGCGGATATATGACAATGAAATGCTACTACAACAACCCGAATGCAACCCACGGAACTCTCGACCATAACGGCTGGAACCATACAGGGGACCTTGGTACTATAGACGATGAGGGATATGTAAAAATCGTGGGTCGTTTGAAGGATATGGTCATCCGTGGCGGGGAGAATATTTACCCTCGTGAAATCGAGGAATTTCTGCACCACCATCCAAAGATTGCGGACGTGTACGTGATCGGTGTTCCTGATCTGAAATATGGTGAGGAACTGGCGGCCTGGGTGAAAATTGCACCCGGTCAGACGGCAACGGAAGACGAGATCAAGGATTTCTGCAAAGGGAAGATTGCCCATTTCAAGATTCCCCGGTATGTCAGGTTCACTGAAGATTTCCCTGTCACGATATCTGGAAAGATCCAGAAATACAAGATGCGTGAAGTCTCGGTGAAAGAACTTCACCTCGAATCTGCGGATGAGATTAAAACCGCGTAAGAATATTCCTGATAATTTCAAGGGCTAAAGAAAAGACCCTGATTTTTTTACTCTACCTCTTTTTGAAATTCCGATTTCACAAGCCCCTGTTGTCCGACCGGGGTAAACACCCGTTAGCAGTACAATAGCGAGGTCTCCATCGTGGTCGGGAGGAAAAAACCGGGTGGGGGGATTAGCTACGTTTAGAGAACCGGGACCGCGATCTCCACAATCCGCACGAGGGGGTGGGGATCCCCTTGGTACCAGGCGAATACCGGAGTTACAGGTGTTCATCCGTGGGGTGACACTCGTGCTATGCGGGGACTGATGCCGGAGTGCTATCAACAAATGGGTACATGCCGTTCTTTGCAGTCTCAACCGAGAATTTCATTCCGTCCGTCCTGACAACGGTGCTGCCGTCCGTATCTGTCTGGAATATCAGCGCTCCTGAATCTTCCAGACGCCGCAGAGTATCCTCTGCAGGGTGGTTATAGGGGTTTCCTGCCCCAACAGAGATGATGACCGCTTCCGGGCGTACCCGTTCAAGGAAGGCGCTACCAGTCCCATGGGGGCTCCCGTGGTGTGCGACTTTCAGGACCTGGCTTTCGAGGGGGAGTCCGGAATTTATCATCGATTCTTCTGTCGTGATGCCTGCATCCCCTTCGAACAGGATATTCACCCGCCCGATTGAGGCCCTGAGTACGATCGACCCGTCATTTGGGTCCTGGTCTTTGCTCCCGTCCGGTGCTGAAAGTACAAGCATTGTCAGCCCGGGGGCAGGACTAAAAGAATTTCCCCGCTGAACGGTTGAGTACGGGATATTCTTACGGTCAATTGTCTCAAGGAATTTCTGGTAGGTGGTCGTGGTGTACGGCATGCCGCTGTCAATGACGCGTTGCACTTCAAAATTTTTGAGGACGTCCTGCATGCCCCCGATATGATCGCTGTGCGGATGAGTGGCGATGAGGAGATCAATATTCCTGACCCCCTGGTTTTTCAGGTAGGTAACAAGGCCGGGACCTTCGTCCGCCTCACCGGCATCGATCAGGATGGTGGTACCGTTATACTGAATAAGTTCAGAGTCCCCCTGTCCGACATCAATAAAATGGACTGCCACCCGCCCGTCATTGAGTCCATACGAAGGGGGAACGACATTGTCTCCTGCATGACTACTGATTCCGTGGAATGTGCATCCCACGAAAACGATGCAGGCCAGTAGGAGAAGGGCAAGGAGGACGGAATAAGATCTCCGACCTGTCCGCACGTGCGGCTTTACCGGGATCACGACCGGGAGCGCCTCACCAGCTGAACTGCAGCTTCATTGGAGCCTCTAAGGACATCTTCTTCGTTGAGCACGTGCCGCTCAAGCATCAGGACGCGACCGTTGCAGATGGTCGTATCGACGGATGACCCACTGCAGGCATAGACCAGGTTAGAGGTCTGGTTGTGAAGGGGGGTGTTGCAGGCGGTCCGGGTACTGATGAGGATGATATCTGCAGCTGCACCGGTTGTCAGCGTACCGTTACCGGTCATGAGTGCTCTTGCACCGTTTGTGCCTGCCATGGCCAGTGCTTCAGAAGCAGGTAGAACCGTCGGGTCATTCCAGAAAAATTTCTGGAGGAGTGCGGCGGTTTTCATCTCCTCGAACATGTCGAGGTTGTTGTTCGAGGCACAGCCATCGGTACCAAGACAGACATTAACTCCTGCTGCTTTGAGCCAGTGATATGGCATGGCCCGGTGCGTAGCGAGTTTCATGTTGCTTGCCGGGTTGTGGGAGATGTTGACGTTCCGCTCCCCCATGAGGGCACATTCGTCTTCATCGAGCCAGCAGCAATGGGCAGCGATTGTGGAAGGCGCCAGGATACCGCACTCATCAAGGTGGCAGGCAGGACGTTTTCCATACTGGCTGATGCAGTCCTGTACTTCCTTTTCCGTCTCTGAAAGGTGGATATGGGTGGCGATCTTCTCTGATGCGGCATATTCAGCACACCATTTCAATCCTTCGGGAGAAACCGTGTATATCGCATGGGGGCCAACAGCCGCCCTGATCCGCCTGTTATTCATGGATTTAATGGAAGTGACGAGCTTTTCGGTCGCCCTGCATTCATTTTCTCTTTTATCCGGAAGGTTCAGGTCGACGAAACCATGGGAAAGTACTGCCCTGATGCCTGCTTCATCAACGGCCCGGGCTGCATCCTCCATAAAGAAATACATGTCATTGAATGCGGTGGTGCCGTTTTTTATCATCTCAAGACAGGCAAGTTTTGTCCCCCAGTATACATCCTGTCCCGTAAGGTGTGCCTCAAGAGGCCAGATTTTTTGGGCAAGCCAGTCCTGGAGGATCATGTCATCGGCGTAACCCCGGAGGAGCGTCATTGCTGCATGGGTATGGGTATTGACCAGCCCCGGCATGGCGATAGAACCTTTCCCGTCGATGGTAAACTCTGCCTCGGCCCGGTGTTTTCCTGCGATACCATCACCGGTATCTGCAATCGTCCCGGTATCATCGATAAAAATGTCTCCCCGTCCCCCATGTACGATGACGTCCTGAATGAGCAGCGCCCCGGTATAATTCAATACATCACGATGTTCCATTGCTATCCTCCCATTTTCTCAATAATTGTTGTAACTATTTCACCCGTTCGTTCTCGGAATGACCGTGCGGTCTCAACGATATGCTCATACGAGAGCACTTCGGTCCCAAGGCCGTTCGCATAATTATCTATCGTGCACAACGCGGCAAACTCAATACCCAGCTCGCAGGCGAGGGTTGCCTCGCTTGCAACGGTCATCCCGACAATGTCTGCAAATTTTGCAAGGGCAGCAACTTCTGCAACCGTCTCAATTCTCGGCCCCCTTGTCTGCACGTAGGTCCCGCCAACCCGGGCATGAGGGAACTGAACTCCAAGTTCCCTGATGAGTTTATGCGAAATTACCGGCATGACATGGGAAATCGCATGGTTGTGGATTGAGGGGATATCAGACAGGCTCATGTAATCGTCGGGTACCATGATTGAACCGGGCGTTATCTCTGTTTTTAAGGATCCGGAGGACCCGAATGAGATGGCCCTGTCGACACCGAGGACCGCAAGCGCCGCCATATTCGCACAGAAATTGATCCGGTGGGGCGGAATATTACCCTGGTGGCGCAACAGGATTGTCACATCACCTGCCAGAACCTCCACCCTTCCAAATGGTGTACTGACTACCTGTTTTTCAAGTGGTGGAAGGTCCGTAAACAGGAGGCTCGTCCCCCCGATAATCCCAAGGGACATCTATCCTGCCTCCTGTACCCTGCGTTCCCTGCCCCTTACTACGCCCATTGCGATGGAACAAAACAGCTGCTGCAGCCAATAATCAAGGTTGCCCACACATAATCCCTGGTAAAGTTATTTCGGCGCCTGCTACATATCCCTGTCCATTCTCGCCAGGGATAAAATTTGCATACCGTAATACCCATTCGGCGCACCATGATCTCTATGGTTCTGTTTGAGATAGTCAATGAGGAAACGATTAAACGGGGGGAATGTACGGATATTTATTTTCTCCGAAGCGAGGAGGTACTCCGAAAAGAAGGGAAAAATCCTCGCGTTGTGATGGAGGTGACCGCGGTAGGACTCCCTGATGGGTGGGGTGTGTTCTGCGGCCTGGAAGATGTGATAGCACTTCTCAAGGGTCTTCCCATCACGGTCGATGCAATGCCGGAAGGGACAATGTTCCTGCCGGATGAACCTGTCATCAGGATATCCGGGCGATACCTGGACTTTGCACGGTATGAGACGGCAATCCTCGGGTTCTTATGCCACGCATCAGGTATTGCCTCGGCCGCCGCCCATATCAGGGTCTGTGCAGAAGGCCGCCCGGTCTATTCATTTGGTTCGCGCCGGCAGCACCCGGCCATCGCATCCATGATCGAACGTGCGGCATGGATCGGCGGGGTAGACGGGGTCTCCAATACCTGTGCACACCCGGGCATCCCGAAATCAGGGACTATGCCCCATGCGTTTGTCATGTGTTACGACAGCCCTGGAGAGGCGTTCGCATCCTTCAACCGCCATGCGCCGCCGGATGTGCCGAGGATCATGTTATCCGATACGTTCTGCGATGAGAAACGTGAGTCACTGGTCGCTGCTGGACAGGGTGCAACGGCAGTCAGGCTTGATACCCCGCGATCACGCCGTGGTAACATGAGGGCGATTATCAATGAAGTGCGCTGGGAACTTGATGTCCACGGGTACCCTGGTGTGCAGATATTCCTTTCCGGAGGCTTGACGAGAGATGACGTAATCGAATACCGGGATATTGTCGATGCATTTGGTATTGGCGGGGCCATTGCCAGTGCCCCTGTTATCGATTTTGCGATGGATATCGTGGAAATCGAAGGTACCATGTGTGCAAAGCGGGGAAAGCGGAGCGGTGTAAAACAGGTCTATGAACTGCCCGACCGCTACCATGTCATCCTCCCGGAGAGCGCTCCAGCCCCGGCCCATGCAACACCGCTCCTTGTCCGGTACCTGACGAACGGTAACGTGACGGCAGGCAGCAGTATTTCCGAAGCCCGTGACCGTTTTCTTGGTTCATTTGACAAGGGCCGGTGCACCTGCGGGTCACCTGAATGCGGGGAGGGACACAACCATCATCGCGCGGTGTGAAATGTTGCTGCGAGTTGCAGCTTAGTGGCATTGGGTTTGTGCCCGTAAATGTGGCCCATAACCCATGCGGTGAAACAATTGTTTTAACCAATGGCACCCCATCTAACTAAAGCGGGTCGGTTGATCAGGGGTAGAACGCTGCCTTGATATGTTGCAATCCAAATTGGCCCTGAATCATGCAAGTTGTGGTTGCCAAATTTCGCGGGCTGGTGGTAAAGTGGTATTACGCTCCCTTGGCATGGGAGAGGCCGCGGGTTCAATTCCCGCCCAGTCCATATCTTGGCATGGGAGAGGCCGCGAGTTAAATTCCGACTCGATCCATACCTTTTCTCGAAATGGCCGTGAGTTTCTGGCATAAAATCTTTATAGTCACATGCATAGGATATGACTGAATAGTCATGCGCATCCGCGATTTGATACTCCCTGAAGACCGGATTTTTTTCACCCTCTTTCAGGATATGGCTGCAAAAATCAGCGAAGCTTCGACGACCCTTAACGAGATCACCCACGAGCTCCCCGGGGGGACTGAAAAAGGGCATAAAGTGCGTCAGCTCGAACACCTTGCCGATGAGGTGACCCGGCAGATCTATGAAAAACTGAACGAATCACTCATCACCCCTCTTGAACCGGAAGAAATTGCACGGCTTGCCCCGGCCCTTGATGACGTGATGGACCGTATCGACCGGGTCACGCACCAGATCTGCAATTATGGAATCCCTGGGTCCAACGACCTGCTGAAGGAATTTTCCTACCTGATGATACTTTCCAGTACGGAGATTTCACATGCAATTGATGACCTTACTACCCTGAAAAAGGCTGATGAAGTTGCGAAGCATGCGAGCGAGACGAACCGCCTTTACAACCTCTCGACGGAGCTGCTCTCACGCTCGGTCATTGAGCTGTTCAGGAATGATGACCTGCTCCTGATAATAAAACTTAAGGATATCTACGAGGGGATGGCCCGGGTCATGGAAATGTATAACGATGTCGCCCATGTCCTCGCCGATATCGCGCGTAGTCACACCTGAGTCAGAATGGAACCCTTCGTCCTTTTTGGTATTATCCTCGCACTCGCGTTGAACTTTGTGAACGGGTTAAACGATGCCTCGCATTCGATTGCGACGGTTGTTGCGACGCGGGCACTCTCCCCGGTAAAGGCCGTTTTTTCAACAGCCCTCTGTAACCTGGTTGGACCGTTCCTATTTTCAACGGCAGTCGCGGCGACAATCGGGACTGCTATCGTTAACGAAAACGGCCTGACTCCGCTATCCATTGTAGTTGCGATGGGTGCGGCCATTATTCTCGTTTTTGTTGCGACGCGGGGGGGGATTCCCCTCTCAAGCAGTCATGCGATGGTCGGCGGGTTGCTCGGTGCGGCAATGGCTGTCGCGGGGTTGTCTGCCATTATCCTTCCCAGTTGGGACATGGTGGTCCAGGTCGCTATCTACGGGTTGATCGGGGCAGTGGCAGGTGCCATCATTCTTGGACTCTTCACCGCATCATTCCATGAGGATATCCAGATGGGTATCGTTCTCGGGGCGGTTTGCGGCATCTCACTGATTATCCCGTTCCTGATGCTTGCAGGTGTACTGAAAATCACCGGACTTTTTGCAATTGTTTTGTTTATCTTCATTTCCCCGGTGTTCGCAATGACCGGGGCATTCATCTTCGATATCATTATTTCACAATTATTCAATCATTCGCGGCAGAACCGGATGAAACGTATTTTTCAGCCCCTCCAGGTGGTTGCATGCTTCGCCCAGGCCACGGCCCACGGGGCCAATGACGGACAGCATGCCGTCGGTATTATTACTGCACTTTTATTATCCGCTGGGGTCCTGTCATCATTTGATGTACCGACGTGGGTAATCCTCGCATCAGCGATCGCCATCGCCCTCGGCACCTGTTTTGGTGGCTGGCAGGTGGTAGACAAAATGGCAAAAGGCATCACGAAAATTCGTCCGTACCAGGGTTTTTGTGCTGCGACGGTTAGTAGTGCTATCCTTGTCGGAGTAACTGAACAGGGAATTCCGGTTTCGTCCACCCATGCTATCAATGGTGCGATAATCGGAGTTGGGGCCACAAGGGGTAAAAATGCCGTTCAATGGAAGGTTGTGCGGGAGATGATGACGGCATGGATCATCACCATTCCAATTGCCATTGTCTGTGCCTGGGCCGGGTACCACGTCGTGGCATTTTTTATCAGCCTCATTTTTTCTGGCTGACAAAACCGCCATATTTTTTAACCATCCCTCTCCAGTACCCGAGTAGATCATTATGGGTTTACGCGAGTTACTGATTCCTCAGGACAAGGTATTTTTCGACCTTTTTGAGCGGCAGGTCGCGATTGTTACAGAAAGTGCCAATCAACTGGTCGCGCTCGCCGAGAATTTTACCAATGTAAAAGAAAAACGTCATGCGATTGAACTGCTGGAACACCAGGGGGACCAGGTCACTCATGATATTTATGAAACCCTCAATAAGACCTTTATTACCCCGCTCGACCCCGAAGAAATTTCGGGTTTAGCTTCAGCACTTGACGACGTACTAGACTATATCGACGGTTCAGCTGAGAAAATGCTCTATTATGGGATTGAATCGACCGATTCCCATATCATCGAACTTTCAAAGATCATCCGGCTTTCTGTGATTGAGATTGAAGGGGCTGTAAAAGGTATCCGGGCAATCTCCAACCCGAAATATATTGAAGCACGTTGCATTGAAGTAAACCGCCTTGAAAACCTGGCAGATGATGTGCTGGCGCATGCCATCATGGACCTGTTCAAGTCCAATGATGCGATTACCATTATCAAGTACAAAGATATTTACGAGCACCTTGAGATTGCAACGGACCATTGCGAAGATGTGGCGAATGTACTTTCCGATATCGCAATTCGACATTCTTAACGAATCCCTAAGCCGCCCCTGAGGACAACAATGATTGTAGCACCGGTAATTCTTATCCTGTTCATCATTTTCATCGCCCTTATTTTCGATTTTACCAACGGTTTTCACGATTCGGCGAATTCGATATCAACGGTTGTCTCCACAAAGGTTCTTTCACCCCGGAACGCGGTCGTATTTGCTGCATTTTTTAATTTTATCGCGGTCTTTGGATTTGGTGTGGCCGTTGCAAGTACCATCAGTAAAATTATCAATCTTGATTATGTGCCTGCCGATGTAATTCCGTGGATTATCCTTTCTGCCCTTTCCGGGGCCATTATTTGGAATATCATTACATGGTTTATTGGTCTCCCTACTTCATCGTCCCATGCCCTTATTGGCGGGTTGATGGGGGCGGGGCTTTCTGCAGCAGGGATAGCTGCTGTCCACTGGTCGACCATCGAACTGGTTCTGACCTTTATGGTCCTCTCCCCACTGATTGGTCTTGGTGTCGGGTTCGGATTCATGGCAGTGGTCCTCTGGCTTACGCGATCCGCCCAGAAAGTCACAGCAGATAATTATTTTAAGAAATTGCAGCTCTGTTCCGCCGCGGCATATAGCTTTTCGCACGGGACCAATGATGCACAGAAGACTATGGGGATTATTACTCCCCTGTTGTTCAGTATCGGGTACTATGGTGCGACTGCCAACCCTGAGCATCTCCCAGTACCGCTCTGGGTTATCCTGATCTGTTATGCCGCAATTGCACTCGGGACGCTCTCTGGCGGGTGGCGGATCGTAAAAACCATGGGCTATAAAATTACACGTCTCCGTCCTGTCCATGGTTTTGCTGCTGAAACAGCGAGTGCAGGGACGATTATCGGGGCTTCCATGCTCGGGATCCCTGTAAGCACTACCCAAATCATCTGCGCCTCTATTATGGGTGTGGGGTCAACGACAGGGACCAGCGCTGTAAAATGGGGTGTGGCACGGAGTATCATGTGGGCCTGGATCTTCACCATTCCGATCAGTGCCGTTATCGGGTTTGTCGTGTTCTATGGGCTCCGGATTGTGGCGAGCTGATTTTAGAAGGGACTACGAGCCCCGGATTTTTTTACACGTGGGATCCATTTTGTCTCCCCCTGTAAAATCTTCAGGTCCTGATGCCAGGATTTTAGTATGTCAGACTCTTTTTGAAGAAAAATCGTTGTTATAGTGGCACAACTGTTTGATGGGGCATACGGGGCACTTAGGTCGCCGGGCAATGCAGATTTCCCGGCCGTGGCTGATCATGAGGTCAGTAAGTTTTCCCCATTCTTCTTTTGGGAACAGGACCATGAGGTCCTGTTCAACACCTGCCGCATCGATGTTACTGGAAAATCCAATGAGCTGCGAAAGCCTGAGTACATGGGTGTCAACCGCTACCCCTACCCGTTTCCCAAACGAATGGTATAGGACAATATTCGCCGTCTTTCTCCCGACTCCTGGTATCCTGAGCAGGAGTTCCATCGTATCCGGCACGTGCCCGTCATAATCCCGGACGAGCATCGCGGACGCTTCGATGATGCGCCGCGCCTTCATATGGAAAAAACCTGTTCTGTGGATGATTGGCTCGACCTCCTCTACCCGGGCTTCTGCCAGTGCCTCAGGGGTAGGGTACCGTGCGAAGAGAGGGCCAATGACCACATCCACGGATTTATCGGTGGTCTGCGCGGAGAGGATCGTTGCAATGAGTGATTCAAACGGTGGGGCACCGGCCCGATGGTGGGTGCTCGCCTCCGGGTACATGGCATCAAGGGTCTGGTAGACTTTCGTGGCGATTTTCCGATCCATGTACAACACCCTTGAGATAAAAGTCCAAAAAGAATGGGGTAGGGCGGATTCGAACCGCCGTCAAAGCGTCCCAAACGCTCTAGGATGGACCAGGCTACCCTACTACCCCGGGTGCTGGATTAACTGATATGACGGGAGTGTACAAATAATTACCGGTTATTTTCTGCCTGGGTCAGAGTGGGAGAAGCCTGGTATTGTTCTCCCTGCATACGAAAGTCCCGCTAAACCTGCCTGAAATTATTGCATCGGGCAGATTTTTTGGCTGCCTGCCATCAAGGACTACAAGAGGGATTCCGCTCCTCTGGATTATTTTTACGGCGATTGCATCCATTACCGTATTCGATCCTGCATTCAGCCTGCTTCCCCCGACTATCTCTGCAAGCCTGTCCGGGGTCAGGTGGGTATACCGGGTTGCGGAAGCATCCGTTTTCGGATCCGCGCTGTAGATACCATCCACGGATGTAAGGTTAACGAGGATCGCTGCCCCCGTTCGTTCGGCCAGTACCGCGGCAACCGCATCGGTAGTCTGGGCCGGCGTGACACCACCCATGACTACGATCCTGCCTGATACCGCATATTCCAATGCCATTGCCTGGTCCTCTGCCACGCAGGGGTATGCGGAATCCCCCAGTGCTGCAATGAGCAGCGTCGCGTTGAGACGTGTTACCAGGATACCGATCTCGTCGCAGGTGCCCTCATCAACACCGAGCGTCCTCACCGCTTCAATGTACCTCCTCGCTTCTCCGCCACCACCGACTACCACAAAAACCCGGTACTTTTCTGAAACCTGCCTGAGGGCAGCAGCGTATTCCACAATGCGGTGGGCGGAAAGGTTTGGGACAAGGACAGAACCTCCAAGTGAGATGACAAGAGATTTCATTTCGTACAGGTGGGGAAATTGGAGATATTAACCTGATTGTTTCCTCCAGTGTTTTTACCGAATTCCCGACCGTTGGTGTCCCGGGTCGGTGGGGATCAACAGTCATTATTGCTATGGCGAAAGAGAATATGATTCAATGATCCTGTGTTGCCCGGAATGCCAGAGTGTTGAAGTGTACGAAGTGGCCGGTGGTTGTGTTGGACAGGTCTACCGCTGCAAGAAATGCGGGTACCGCGGCTCATTTGTCCTCGAAATTGATGAGAACGAATTTGAAGCATTACAAGGTGGCCAGCCTGATAATGTCCAGGGATAATACGATTACCAGACCCAGCCGGTACCAGGGGTGATCAGAATGCCGATGCATGAAGCAGCCCTTTACGAAAAATTGCCGGAACTCGCTGTACGGTGCTCAGTGTGCAATAACCGCTGCACGGTCCAGGAGGGGAAGAGCGGGATTTGTTCGGTCAGGGTTAACAAAAAGGGTACGCTGTATTCTACTACATACGGACTAATCACGTCTGAAGCCATTGACCCGGTAGAGAAGAAACCACTCTACCATTTTCTGCCAGGTACACGCTGCTATTCCCTTGGCGGCATCGGCTGCAACTTCCACTGTGAGCACTGCCAGAACTGGCACATATCGAGGGCAACCGGTGACATGGTCCGGATGACCGGACTCAGCCCGGCAGAAGGTGTTGCCCATGCGGAACGGCAGGGGTGCAGGAGTATTGCATGGACGTACAATGAACCTACTATCTGGCATGAATATGCACGTGACATGGGTTTGCTTGCCCGCTCAAAGGGACTCGGGACCGTGTACGTAACGAACGGGTATATCACCGAGGAAGCGCTCCGCGATCTCTCTCCGGTGCTGAACGCGTTCCGTGTCGATATCAAGTCATTTTCTGATGATTTTTACCGGAAAATCAGTGGTGGCCGGCTTGAACCTGTACTCAACTCGACGATTCTCGCAAGAGAACTTGGAATGCATGTCGAGGTTGTGAACCTTATAATCCCCGGGTTAAATGACAGCCCGGAGGAGATCGACGCCCTCATCAAGTGGGTCATTGAGTACCCGGGCCCCGCTACTCCTGTACATTTCACCCGGTTCCACCCGGATTACCACATGACAGACCGCGCAGCCACACCTGTTGCCACGTTGGAAAAAATTTACCGGCGGGCAAAGGAGCTGGGCCTTCGGTTCCCCTACCTCGGCAATGTCTGCCCGCACCCGTTTGAACATACCTACTGCCCGCGTTGCGGTGAACTGCTGATAGAGCGGGCAGGATATGAAATTGCCATCCGGAATCTTGATAACCACCGTTGCGGGAGATGCGATGAGGTGATCGAGATTGTCACAGACGTCGGGAAAAAATAGGACTGAAAATCAGGTTGTTCATTAACTGTATGTCTGGCACCTTTCACAGGTCCTTCCATTGTAGGGTTATGACATGAGTGAGTGCCAACAGAATCAACCCGGGGAACACCAGGGAAGACCGCAACCTGCCTGGAATCGCATCACGGGAGGTGAGGCACCTCTTTGCCAGGGATCCTGGGAACTCGCAAAGCGGGGGGCAAAGCGATGTTTTTATCGACCCGTTGTGTGTAATCCCTGAAGTCCAGGAGATCGGTTGACCCCGTGTTCGCGGGACCCGGCCCAAGGATGGTCCGTTGCTTCGCTGTGTAACAAAAAACTGAAAGACACGGCCATGAAAACGAGATCTAAAACGCAAGTTATGCACTAGAACCGCGCTCCGGCCAGAAATTATTTCTTGTGCGTTCACTGCAGGAATTTGCACTGGTCCGGTTCACATGCATTGACCTTTGCAAACCGGTTCAAAAAGGGATAAGGTAGCCCCCACCATCAGGTGGAAGCCTGCGTTGACTGCGCAGCGACCTCGGTTCCGGCTGGGCGCTTTAGCCAGAGAAGGTCCTTTCCTTCGTAGCGGAACGAGCGCATAAAAATGACTTTAATATCAGCCGGAAGACCTGAAACGTCAGTGCCCTGAGGTACTAACAGGCCGGCATGCCACGAGCTTTTTTTTGCAGCTGGTGTCGCTCTCCCTTCCAGGAGCGCGGATACCAATCCCTGTCCAACAATTCTTCCGAAGGTTGCACCAACGGTAACGACCTGGTTAGACCCTCGTCTCCGTGATAATGAAAATATTTCATCGTCCCCAACCTGTTTCGCGGTTCCTGAAATTACCCATCCCTCACTTGCAGGGTAGTTGCGTTTCAGTTCCTTTAGCACGATGTCGTGCATAATGTCACCGGAATATCCCATTGCATGATCACCTACCACAAGCTGCATCAAGGAAGGTTAAACATTTTTTCCTTTTCGGTGACAATAATAGTGGGAGAGGTAATTTATTTTGATAAAAATCAATGATTCTACAAATCCTCCGGCGCGTTGAGTCCCGTTATCAGCGCTCACTCCACGACTTCATTTTGTAAAACAAAATTTATTCCGGGTATTTCTGGGATATGATTATAACGTCAAGATATGACTTGTATTCAGTGAAAACAGGAAGAGTGTGACAGGATGCCGCCTCGTTGCAGGAATGATCAACCGAATCAGAATACGTTATCCCAGGTGCAGGGATCCCGCTATATTAACCGTGAGATCGGTTGGATAAGGTTCAACCGCCATGTCCTTGACGAGGCGTCAGATACAAGGCACCCGTTGCTTGAACGGGTCAAGTTCCTTTCGATATTTGCAAATAACCTCGACGAGTTCTTCATGGTTCGGGTATCCGGGCTCCAGAGGCAGGTGGAAAGCGGTGTTCTCGAGGCACCTCCTGACGGGATGAGCCCCATGGAGCAACTCACAGAAATCCATGATCAACTGGCACCCCTCCTGGCAGCACAATCCGGGTGCTGGGAATGCGACCTGGTACCGGCCATGAAGGCTGAGGGTATAGAAATATTCCCTGTACATGCTCTTACGGACGAAGAACGTATCATTATGCGGGAGTATTACGAGCATGAGATCTTCCCTGTCCTGACACCACTTGCGTTCGATAAGTCCCACCCGTTTCCCTTTATTTCCAATCTCTCGCTGAACCTGGCCATCGTGGTAAGAGACCCTGCGAGAAAGGAGGACCTCTTCGCACGGATAAAAGTGCCCACCGACCAGTTTCCACGTCTTATACGAATTCCCAAGCCAAAACCGGTGAAAAAACGGGGCAAACTGACAGAAAAATTTGTGTTCCTCGAGGACCTTGTCTCGGCCTGTCTCGACCGGCTCTTCCCGGGTATGGAAATTGTTGCGGCATATCCTTTCAGGGTAACGCGCGATGCAGATCTTGAAATCGAAGAAGACGAGGCGTCAGACCTGTTAACGGCCATTGAAGAAAGTGTGGAACTCCGGCGTATCGGCTCTCCTATCCGGGTAGAGGTATCGTCGGCCATGCCTGCAGGTATTTGTGAGATGCTTTCTGCAAAACTCGGGATCAGCAGGGACATGTTCTACCGGGTGGAACCGCCGGTCGGGATGGCAGACCTGATGCAGCTCTACGGGCTCGATCGACCGGACTTGAAAGACCTGCCCTTTGTCCCGGCCGTACCGTCATCACTTGAAGGAGATGCGGATATTTTCACCGGGATCAGGAAAAGTGACATCCTTCTCTTTCACCCGTACGATAGTTTCTCCCCGGTAGTATCCTTCTTAAAACAGGCGGCAAAAGATCCCGATGTCCTCGCCATAAAAATAACCCTCTACCGCGTGGGCCCGAATTCCCCGGTTGTTGATGCCCTGATGGAAGCGCGGAATAACGGCAAGGATGTCGCCGCGATGATCGAACTGAAGGCCCGTTTTGATGAAGAAAATAACATCGGGTGGGCGAGGGCGCTTGAACGGGCGGGCGTGCACGTGGTGTACGGGCTTTCCGGTCTCAAAGTACATAGCAAGGTCTGCATGGTTGTCCGGAAGGAGAAAGAGGGGATCACCCGCTATGTTCACCTGGGGACCGGGAACTACAACGCTTCGACGAGCCGGATTTATACCGACCTGGGCCTCTTCACGCGGGACCACGTGATTGGTGCCGATGTAGCAGACCTGTTCAATGCCCTTACCGGGTATTAGCGGGTACATTCATACCGCTCACTCCTGGTCGCACCGGTTAGTATCAGGAAAGGGCTTTTTGAGCGGATCGAGCGCGAAATTGAATTGCACAGGAAAAACGGTGGCGGACATATCATTTTCAAGATCAATGCACTGGTGGACCGGCGCTGCATCGATATATTATACCGGGCATCAGATGCAGGTGTAAGGGTGGACCTCCAGGTACGAGGGATCTGCTGTCTCCGGCCCGGGGTCCCCGGACTGAGTGAACACATCAATGTTTCCAGTATTGTCGGGCGGTTCCTGGAACACCCCCGAATCTTTTATTTTCGGAATGGTGGCGACGAGGAGGTGTTCCTCGGCAGTGCCGACCTGATGCCGAGAAACCTGGACCGCCGCGTCGAAGTTATTTTCCCGGTTAACGATCCGGTGATCCGGCGGTCGATTATCGACTCCATCCTGGATGTCTATATGAAGGATACGGTGAATATGCGCATCCTGAACCCCGACGGGAATTACACCAGGGTACGGCCCCTGCAGGGGGAAGCACCGTGCAATGCCCAGGCATGGCTGATCTCGCACCGGGGTGCCTGGCATGAAAAAGGAAAGAAAACTTCAAAGAAATAATGATGGCACACCCCAGGTGTCCAACGGGTGGTTGCAGTTTTTTTCCTGGTATTATTTTCGAACCGCGGTCAAAAAGGTTAATCGCCGTAAAGACGGATCTCTTTCTACAATAGTTCAGAAACCAAAACCATGATTGTACTAGGTATTGACCCGGGCCTTGCGCGTATGGGGTACGGGGTGATCGAGAAGACGGGTAACAAGGCCATCCATGTCACCCATGGCTGCATTACGACCTCAAGGGAAGATGCTTCGGCGGGTTCACGGCTCAATTTTCTCTACGAGGGACTCAAAGACCTGTTTATTGAACACCGTCCGGAGTGTGCGGCAATTGAAAAATTATTTTTTTCAAAAAATATCACGTCCGCGATGGGTGTCGCCGAAGTCCGTGGGATCATCCTCTTGATTTGCGCACAGGAAGGCGTCCCCGTGACAGAATATACCCCGAACCAGGTGAAGCAGGCGATAACGGGGTCAGGGCGTGCGGACAAGAAACAGGTGCAGGAGATGATCCGGCGGCTCCTCCACCTGGAGGAAATCCCGAGGCCTGATGACGCTGCCGATGGCCTGTCAATCGCGCTCTGCCATATCCATACCATGAGGCACTAACAAATGCTACCTACTTCCCATGCGGTTATTGGCATCCCGGGCCTGTCCCTGTTGAGTGTTACCGGGGCATCAGTATACCCCCGTTACCGGTGTGGGTGCAGAGGGATGGACCCCGTGGCCAGGGGGGGACACCTGTGATATCACAACTCTGCGGAGAAATTGTTGCCACTGGGGATGGATTTGTGGTACTGGATGTTGGTGGTGTAGGGTACCGCGTCAATATGACGACAACAGACGTCGTCATCCTTTCCAGCAGTCCGGATAAGAAAAGGTTACACACCCACCTTAGTGTACGGGAGGACGCACTCACCCTGTACGGGTTCCTTGACACGTTCGATCTC
>JBAXMF010000003.1:0-26387 GCA_037134435.1 Methanomicrobiales archaeon
GACCGTGGCAATTAAACATGGAGAGACAGTTACGGTCAATATATCAATTGATACAGGGATCCGTTGAAAATCCAAGGCAACGCATGGGTTATAAACCTGGCAGGTACCATTCCATCAGGGTGAAGGTCTTTGGCATTATCATGCAGGAACACCCAAAACCGTCAGATTAACGCATTCCGACCGGGTAGAAACTGCGGAGAACCTTGCCTATATCTACCCGGAAGACCCATTTCTGTATATGTACCGTCTCGTGTGCGTCCATTGTGGAGAGAACTATGCACCCGACGAGATCATCTATAACTGCCGGCGGTGCGGTCACCTGCTCGCAGTACAGTATGACCTTGACAATATTTCTGTTTCGAGATCAGAATGGGACAAGCGGCCACTCTCGGTCTGGCGTTACCGCGAGATCCTTCCGGTAACGATCGACCCGGTTACGCTGTACGAGGGGGGGACCCCCCTCTACCATCTGAAGGCAATAGGGAAGGAGCTCGGGCTCCCCGAACTCTATGCAAAACATGAAGGCATGAACCCGTCAGGATCGTTTAAGGACAGGGGGATGACGGTCGGTGTCTCGATGGCGTTGCAGCTCAAAAAAACCCATGTTGCGTGCGCGAGCACGGGTAATACTTCGGCAAGCCTTGCCGTATATGCTGCAAAAGCCGGCATCCCGGCGGTCGTGCTCCTCCCAGCCGGAAAGGTAGCACTCGGGAAAGTTGCGCAGGCCCTGATGCATGGCGCCAACGTGATCTCAGTCCGGGGGAATTTTGACAAGGCGCTGGAGATGGTCCACGACCTCTGCCTTTCCCATGGTCTCTACCTGCTGAACTCTGTCAACCCGTACCGGCTGGAAGGCCAGAAGACGATCGGGTTTGAAGCGATTGACCAGCTTGGTGGAGTACCTGACCGGATCGTACTGCCCGTTGGTAATGCAGGAAATATCTCTGCCGTGCACAAAGGATTAAACGAGCTTATTGAACTTGGGTTCATCGACCATCTGCCCATGATGACCGGTATCCAGGCCGCAGGTTCCGCACCGATTGTTGATGCCATACAAAACAACCTACCAGAAGTGGTCCCTGAAAAGAACCCGGAGACCGTGGCCACTGCCATCCGTATCGGCGCACCGGTCAACGCCGAGAAAGCCCTGACGGCAATACGAAAAACAGGCGGGACTGCAATAGCTGTCACCGACGCGGAGATCCTGAAGATGCAGCGCGACCTCGCCCGGATGGAGGGGATCGGTGTCGAACCCGCATCAGCCGCATCAGTGGCCGGGGTCCGGCGCCTTGTCGAGGACGGCATTATTGACCGGAACGAACGAATTGTCTGCGTGGTTACAGGCCACCTCTTAAAAGACCCGGAAACGGTGATAAAACAATGCGAGCCCCCCATCGAGATAGACGCGGACCTTGCGTCACTCTGCTCTGCCTTGCACTTGTAAGCCTGCTGGCAGCAGCCTTTGTGGTACCAGTGCTGGGGCTTTCCATAGAGTACCGGGTCCTTCCAAACGGGACTGCGTACGATGGAATAGTCCAGGTGGAGAAGAGTACCGGGTACCAGTTTTACGAGACCGGGGCAATGGGAGAACGCCTGCCCGTGAAGGTGACCAACATATCACTCAGCGGGGCATGTTCCCCCTGTACCTACAACCTATCCGGCGATTCGGGGATTTCATACCCGGAGGGGAACTACACAATTTCCTACCAGGGACCGGTCCGGGAAAACCATATCATCACCTCGTTCGAACGGCCTTATAATGTAAGCGTGGTCCTGCCATGGGGTCTTGATGTACGGAACCAGTTCCTCGGTGTAGTAAGTCCCGGTGGTGACATTACTGCCATAAACAATACATCCGTGAATGTAAACTGGACCGGTGTACGATCGGTGGAACTGCGGTTTTATGACCAGGGCAGGGAATCTTTGCTTTACATGTTTGCAAATTTCTGGCTCATCATCGCATTCGTCCTCCTGACCCCGTTCCTCCTCTCGATGAAAAGAAAACAAAAATAACAGGATGCCAGACATCCTGACAGGTTTTTTTTAATTTCTGATGCTTAACAACGGATTCTGACGTTTTACCCTCTGAAATTTCGCAACCATTCGGGTAAAAATCTGTGAAAACAGGGGGTCCCGGGGTCACGTGTGGAGCGGGGGGCCCGATACGCAAAGGGAAAATCTTACCCCCCTGACCTGGTGTGAATAGGCACGGGGCATTCAATGACGTTCAATGGTTGATGCGGCGAACTATCATCCAGGCCTGTGGTACCAGCCAGGGGATACCGGGCAGCCCGATAGGATGCCAAGGTGCGTAAGTGAGGTCCACCGTCACGATTCGAGGCCTTTATCGGCTGCCCGCGGCCTCTGATTAGAATACGGGACCCTAAAGCTCCCTGATATACATATGCAGGGCGTGAAGAAGTAAGGTATGGCGGGGCATCTGTGGTGAACCGGGTGGACGGGTAAACCAAGTGGTCCTTGTTTGCACAAAATTTCAAAAAAGAAAAAAATAACGGTTCGATCCCGGCAGTCTATGGGACAACAGGATCGGGTTTGTTTTTTAGCTTCAGGTCGGTGCCATATTTTTCTGCATTTTTATCGGCAATCGCCTGGATTTTTGCGATCTCTTCAGTATTTACCGTTGGTTTGAACAGGTGACGGAACCGCTTCTGTTCTTTTAGGTAGGTCTCAACGGGTTTCCGGATAACTTTCTTGACACGGCTGACCACGCCGTCCTCCATCTCGTAGTTCACCCAGAGCCCGGTCTCAATCGCCAGCTTTCCGATTGCCAAGGTCTTTTCTCCCTCAAATCCCCACCCGGTGCAACAGGGTGCATGGATCTGCACGTAACACGGGCCCGGCGTGTTTATTGCCTTCTCGATTTTTTTGACCACGTCAGACGGGTAGGCAATCGAGGCCGTTGCAACATACGGGGCGCCGTGAGCGGCAAGGATCTGGGGGAGGTCTTTTTTCGGCCGGGAATTACCGATTGAACATTTTCCTGCAGGACTCGTGGTCGTGCTCGCGTCATAGGGTGTCGCCCCTGACCGCTGGATACCGGTGTTCATGTACGCTTCGTTATCATAGCAGATGTAGGTGAAATCATGGCCACGCTCAAACGCACCGCTCAGGCAGAGCATCCCGATATCGAACGTCGAACCGTCACCACCGATTGCGACCACTTTCTCAGTTCTCCCCTGTTTCTTCAAGCTTGCGCAAATCCCCGACGCGACTGCGGAATTGTTCTCAAAGAGTGAGTGGATCCATGGCACTTTCCACGCCGTTTCAGGGTACGGAGTTGAAAAGACTTCCATGCAACCGGTTGCTGCTGCGATAATCGTGTTTTTTCCGGTTGCCTTGAGGATCAGCCTTGATGCAAGTGCCGCACCGCACCCGCCACATGCCCGGTGCCCGCAATCGAATAGTTCACAACTTGTTTCAGCCATTAGAGCACCTCCAGACGTAGCCCGTAAAACTGGTCCCCTTTCCCGGCTTCGGCAAGAGAGACAATATTTTTGACATCCGAAATCCTGACATCACGCCCTCCAAGGCCTATGACATACCCAAGAACGGGCATGGTCTTTCCGTACAGTGCATCCCTGACCTCGATTGCCACGGCACCCTTTGCGCCGACGGAGATATTTTTATCAAGAACCGCGACCCGTTTGACATGCGACAGGGCATCCCTTATCTCATCTGCAGGGAACGGCCTGAAGCACCTGATTTTAAGGAGCCCGACCTTTTTACCCGCAGTTCTCATCTCATCAATGGCGTCCTTGACAGTCCCGCACAGGGAACCGATCGCGATGATAGCCGTTTCGGCATCTTCAAGCCGGTAACCCTCAACCAGTGCTGAATAGTCCCTGCCGAACATCTCTCCGAATTCTTTTCCCGCCTTGTGGATGGCATTTTTTGCACGTTTCATTGCCTGGTCGTGTTCGTACCTGAACTCGAGGTAATATTCGGGTGTCGCATACATGCCAAAACTAATTGGATCAGCCGCGTCAAGCCTCTGGACAGGTTTGTATGGCGGGAGGAACCGGTCAACGTCCTCCTGGATGAGCATATCAACGGGCTCATAGGTATGGGAGAGGATAAAACCGTCAAAGCAGACAAATGCCGGTAACAGGACTTCCGGATTTTCCGCAACCTTGTAGGCGATATAGTGGAGGTCCGTTGCCTCCTGGTTGTCCTCTGCGTAGAACTGGAGCCACCCGCAGTCACGGAGCGAAATTGAGTCCTGCTGGTCATTCCAGATAGAAAGCGGTGCACCCAGTGCACGGTTTGCGATAGTCATCACAACGGGAAGCCGCATCCCTGATACGTTGAAACAGACCTCGAACATCAGGGCAAGGCCCTGGGACGTGGTCGCCGAATAGGTCCTTGATCCTGCCGCACTTGCGCCAAGGCAGGCAGAGAGCGCGGAGAACTCGCTCTCGACGGTGATATATTCCGCATCCAGTTCGCAGTCTGCAACCATATCTGCTAGTGTTTCGACAATATGGGTCTGCGGGGTGATCGGGTATGCCGCGATCACCTGGGGCCGGGACATCTTCACCGCCTTTGCTACCGCATGTGAGCCTTCTGTGATCTCAAGCATCTACTTCTCCTCCTGTTCCATGGTGATCGCATCTGACGGGCATTCCTCTGCGCACATCCCGCAACCTTTGCAATAGGTCTCGTTGGGGACGAAAAACTCGTCCTCCAATTCCTCGATGCAGCCTTCGGGGCAGATCGTTTTGCACATCCCGCATTTCGTACATTTATCGTGGTCAAATATCGGCTTGAAAACCCGCCATGAACCCGTTTTATTGTTCCGTGCCTTCCCGGGACGGGAAGAACATCCTAATCCAAGCGCCATTTCAGGCATCCCCTTTCACGATCTCATACGCCTTTTTTGCGGCCCTGATATTCTTTTCTGCAAGCTCTCCGGGGAACCGGTGCCTGAGCGCATTTTCAAGGGCAGAAAATTTTATTTCCCCGCTTGCTGCTGCAAATGCTCCCATCAGCGTGGTATTGGTAATGGGGAGGCCCAGTACCTCCAGTGCAATCGAGGTCGCATCGATGGTAATCAGTTTCACCCCGGCCGGCACACTGGCATCGACCTTCTTCCCCGAATTGACAATAACAATGCCCCCGGGTTTCACACCCAGAAAGACATTGACATCCCGGATCAACGTGCTGTCCTGCACGATGATGTAATCAGGTTCATATACCTGGCTCCGCAGCCTGATCGTGTGATCATTGAACCGCACAAATGCCTGGACCGGTGCACCACGACGTTCCACCCCGAATGCGGGAAACGCCTGGGCATACACGCCCCCTTCAAATGCAGCAACTGCAATCAGTTCGGCGGCAGTGACCGAGCCCTGTCCACCCCTGCCATGAATACGCAGCTCTCTCAAAGAAAATCCCACATAATCTTACATGATTAATCAATATAAATCTACAGATCTATATCGAGACCGAGAATTGACCGGCTGCCGGAAAAGACATCTTTTGCGATCTGCGCAAGTCCATGAGACGCGCACCATTCATCATACACCGTGACCGGCCGGTCCAGGAGATGGCCCACTTCAGGCCCGATGACCGGCGCAAGACTACCGGCAAGCGCTACCTTCGCGCACGGGTTAAGGAGGAGGAGAGCTGCACATTCCATCGCGGAAAACATTGCGATGGTCCGCTCACATTCGTCAGCTGGCATCGTGAACGCGGCGCCGGCACGCAGGAATGATTCGTTCGCACCCGCTTCACCACTGTCAATCCTCCGTATCGCATCGACATCCAGGGCCCCGTGCTGCATCCCGGGGGCGAATATACAGGCATCGAATGCCCCGGTCAGCCGCCCGCCCGTAACGAGAAGGGTTACCGTGTTGGAACTCACATCAGATACAACGACATCGGGACCCAGGGCACCCACGGCATAATAGGCAATGCCAATCTTTTCAGGGCTCGCCTGGTGTGAATATGCCTTGAACCTGGTATCAGTCGGTGAGCCCCGGTGGAGACCTGGCACGGCCACCGCCGGAAGGCCGCTGCGCAGGATCTCATCAAAGACCCGGGTCCCCCCGCCGATATGCTCACCCGCCCCACCCTGGCTCACAACACCCCGGTCTTTTAATTTTGAAACAGGAGTTATTCGGGAAAAATTGTCCCCCATTGAATAGCTTATCGCAATTCCTTCGATCTCCTCCAGGGGGCAGAGACGGTCGAGATCGGTATAGACAAAACGGGTCGCATCCTTTCTTGAGATCCTGAACTCGCAGCCATCACCGGCAAACCTCATTGCGGTCGTACCATGGTCGATCCCGATATACATAGCAGTAATCCTATAGCACTGGGCTCCCTATTATGTTATGATGTTGTGTGTCGTTACGGGCGGGGCTGGTTTCATCGGTTCGCACCTCGTGGACGCGCTGGTCGCCCGGGGCGACCGCGTGATTGTTATCGATTCGCTGGTGAACGGGGAGCACCGGAATATTGCAGGTCATATTGACGCGGGACAGGTAACACTTGTCCAGGCAGACCTCCTGCTTGACGGGTGGCAGGAAGCACTGACCGGGGTCGAACGGGTATATCACCTTGCCGCAGACCCGGATGTACGGCAGGGGTCGCTGACACCCGACAGCCAGATCCACAATAATATCCTTGCCACGTACCGCGTGCTCGAAGCGATGCGTGCTCACGGGGTGCCTGGGGTTGTTTTTACTTCTACCTCGACGGTATATGGCGATGCCACGATCATACCAACACCGGAGTCTTATAACCCGCTTGAACCGGTCTCTGTTTACGGGGCAAGCAAGCTTGCCTGCGAGGCACTGATCTCCGCATATTGCCATGGGTTTGGCATGAAAGGATGGGTCTACCGGTTTGCGAATATCATCGGGGAGCGGAGCAACCACGGCGTAATCACGGATTTTATTAAAAAACTACAGGACCGGCCCGGGGAACTCGAGATCCTCGGGGATGGCCGGCAAACCAAATCATACCTGGAAGTTAAGGCATGCATCAGGGCGATGCTGTTTGCTGCGGAAAATTCTGACGACGTGCTCAACATTTTCAATATTGGTTCCGAGGACTGGGTTGATGTTACGACCATTGCGGACATTATCGTGCGCGAGATAGGGCTTTCTCACGTGCAGTACCGTTTTACCGGTGGTGAACGGGGCTGGGTTGGTGATGTCCCCCGGATGCAGCTCGCCGTTGAGAAACTAAAAGCGCTCGGGTGGCAGCCTGATGTCGGGTCTCTTGAAAGTGTCGAGGTTGCCGTTCGGGCAATGCTTGGGAAAGCGGTATCATAAGACAGGAGACTTAGCGATATGAAGTATTTACTCGTCCTTGGGGATGGCATGGCGGATGAACCGCTGGCCGGGCTTGGCGGCATGACACCGCTCGAATATGCAGATACGCCTAACATGGACAGGATCGCACGGGAAGGGGCGTGTGGCATGCTCCGTACGATACCCGAAGGCTTTGAACCTGGCAGCGATATCGCGAACCTTTCAGTCCTCGGCTACGATCCAGGGCGGTACTATACCGGTCGCGGCCCCCTCGAAGCGATGAGCATGGGAATCCCGCTCAGGGATGATGATGTCGCGTACCGCTGCAATATCTCAACCGTAGTAAACGGAAAGATGCTCGATTTTTCTGCGGGGCATATCTCAACGCGGGAGAGCCGCGATCTGCTGGAGGCACTGGCGAAAAAGGTACCGGATGTGTTCCTGAAAGAGGGGGTCAGCTACCGGAACCTCCTCGTGATCAACAAGGGAAATGGGTCAGATACCACACCCCCTCACGATATTGTAGGCCAGGAAGTTGGCCCGTATCTCCCTTCAGGGGGGGATGCAGATATTCTCCGGCACTGCATCGAGGAGAGCATGAAGGTTTTTTCAGGCCACCCGGTAAACAAGGCACGTATTTCCACGGGAAAAACACCGGCAACCCAGATATGGCCATGGAGCGGGGGGAAAAGACCCGCCCTGCCCTTGTTTCACGACAAGTACGGTAAAACCGGCGGCATGATCTCAGCGGTTGACCTCCTGAACGGGATCGCCCGGTGCGCCGGGATGGAAGTCATCACGGTACCGGGGGCAACCGGGTACCTTGATACGGATTATAATGCAAAGGCACGGTATGCAATTGATGCGCTGGAGCACCTTGATTTTCTCTATCTTCACGTGGAGGCACCAGACGAGGCGGGTCACCTTGGCAGTGTCGAGGAAAAAGTAAGGGCAATCGAGCGGGTCGATGAGATGCTCGGGATAATCATGGAGGAGTTTTCCGGGGTCATTGCGATATTACCCGACCACCCGACCCCAATCAGGTTAAAGACCCACACCCGGGACCCGGTGCCGTTTGCCGTCAGGGGACTAAAAACGGACAGTACAAAGAGATATTCGGAGCAGGCTGTCCAATCCGGGATTTATGGCACAATAGATGCTATTGATTTTCTATCACTGCTCTTTTCATAATCTGAAGATAAACGTGGCATCAGGCCCCTGCATCATCACAAATCAGTGGGGGTAACTTTCATCATTTGCCGATAAATATTTAAATATCGTTTGTTATTTTGCTATAAATATTTATTTTTGGGGTAACAGCTCATGCAACGCTCTTCGTTCAGGTATCATACCTGCAAGGGTTTTTTTGCCTCATGCGGTGAAACCACCCTGCATACCCCCACATCATCCTGCACGACAACCCCGCTCGTTGTCATCTCCTCCGGCCGGAACATGAGTTTTATGGCAGATCCCGCAGAGGATGCCCATGCGAATGGGGTGTACCGGACCCTCCAGAGGGAGATGGCAGCGGAATCACCGGGGGGACGCTATCTCGTTGCTGATAACAGCGGCCACAACATCCAGATCGATCAGCCGGATGTGGTGATCGATTCGATTCGTTCTGTTGTGCAGGATATCCGGGATCACCAGAGCGGTAATCCGGGACCATAAATAGATCAGATTTGCCGGTGGGAGGGCAGGGCCAACCACCCAGTTCTTACCGATGGAGGGGGATACGGAAAACAGGGGTTCTTTACAACCTCTGTCAAAAAATGTTTAAATTTTCATTACCTTCCACATGAATATATACTTGCCCGGGAAGCAGTAGACCTTTCAATCCTTCCATTCATCCCCATTTTCCTAAACCCGGCTTACCTTCACACGTTCGATCGCAAGGGCCACCTGGTTGGCGAATGCCATCAGGAGCCTGGACTGTTCGGGGCTGATTACACCGTCCGCTTCATCAGGTTTGACCCCGAGAATTCCGATTGTCCCCCGGTTTGTATGGAGCGGGATATATCTCAACCGGGATGAGTGGAGCGTATCGGTATCATACCCCGTGATGGTATCACGTGAAAAAGCCCAGGTTGCCACGGCGATTTCATCGGCATCAAGTACAAGCCCCGGACTCCCGGGATGCTGAACAAGTGAGCCGTCCTCATAGATGAGGAAAAGACAGTCCCAATTGAATATCTCACCGATATGTTTTGTGACGGTGTTGATTACCGTGCTGGTATCCGGGGCAATAGTAAGGTCCTGTGAAAGTGCAAAAAGGGTGCTTGTCTCTTTTTCTCGGACCTGTGCTGCGAATGCATGTTCCCGTGCCCGGGCAACGAGCAGGCTGATCACACCAGCGACCACTATCAAGCCGATAAATGTGATGATATACTCGGTGTCAGAGATCCGAAAACTCAGATAGGGAGACACAAAAAAGAAGTCAAACGCAAGGACCCCAAGAATTGCACTCACAATAGCCGGGCGTAACCCCCAGAGATATGCCGTCAGGACAACAACGAGGAGGTAGAACATCAGGAGGTTCGTCTGCGAAATGTACGGCTTGAGCAACCATCCTACGATGGTGGTAAAAATAATAAGACCTATACACCCCGCATATCCTTTTGGAGGAGTCGCCGGCAACAGGGGTTCCATTTCAACGGGCTTTTCCGTCCCTTTATCCTGGCTGCTGATTACATAGACATCGATAGTCCCGCTATTATGGATAAGCGTATCAACCACTGAGCCGAAAACAAACTCCTGCCACCGGGCGCGGAGCGTTTTCCCGATAATAATTCGCGTGATATTATGTTTTTTTGCATATTCGATCGCGGTATCAGCTACGCTTATCCCGAATATTGTTGCAGTCGTCGCACCGAGTTTTTCAGCAAGCTGCAGGTTACGCCAGACCTGCTCCTTCGCATTTTTTCTGAGCCGGTGATGGGACGGGGTCTCGACATAGATCGCATCCCAGTTCGCATTAATCCGGTCTGCCTGCCGCCTTGCAGTCCGGACAAGCCGTTCTGATAGCGGGCTCGGGCCCACACAAACCAGTATCCTCTCCCCGGCATGCCATGGACCGGGGATAGAACGGGTCTGCATGTACGAGAGCATCTGATCGTCAACCCGCTCTGCCGCTCGTCGGAGGGCAATTTCACGGAGAGCATTCAGATTTCCCTCGTTGAAGAACTGTTCAATGGCCCGGGCAGCCATTTCCGGGACATAAACTTTCCCTTCACGCAGCCGTTGTAAGAGTTCCGGCGGGGCGAGATCGACCAGTTCGATCTCTGTTGCCTCATCGATTACCCCATCAGGTATTGTTTCCCTGACGACGATATTGGTGATCTGCGCAATCACATCATTGAGGCTCTCGAGGTGCTGGACATTGAGGGTGGTATACACATCTATCCCGGCATCGAGCAGCTCTTCGACATCCTGGTAGCGCTTGAGGTGGCGTGAACCGGGTGCGTTGGTGTGTGCCAGTTCGTCGACGAGAACGAGGCCCGGTCGGGCAGCAATAACCGCATCGAGGTCCATCTCTTCCAGTCTTACTCCCCGGTACTCGACGATTTTTCTTGGAATGATGCTCAGGCCAATAAGGAGTGCTTCCGTTTCGGCCCTCCCATGGGTCTCAATATATCCGATCCTGACATTGAGCCCCTCTTTTTTCCTGAGGTGTGCAGCATTCAGCATCTCGTAGGTCTTTCCAACCCCGGCCACATAACCAAGAAAGATCTTGAGCCTCCCCCTCTTTTTCTGCCGCTCTTCATTGAGGACATGGGCGAGGAGGAGGTCCGGGTCTGGTCTTGTTACGCTATTCTGCGCCATTGCATTTACACCCCCATGAAAACGAGGAGGAGGTCTATTATTTTAATCCCGATAAACGGGGCAATTATCCCTCCGATTCCGTACATAATTATGTTATTTCTCAGTGCTTCTTCCGCAGTCATCGGCTTATATTTCACTCCCCGAAGAGCGAGAGGGATGAGCATTACGATGATAAGTGCATTAAATATCACCGCAGAAAGGATGGCATTGTGGAGGCCAAGGACGTTCAGGGCTGCCAGCGCCGGGTAGGTAGTGATGAAGGCCGCCGGAATAATGGCGAAATACTTGGCCAGGTCATTTGCAATGGAAAATGTGGTCAACGCTCCTCTCGTCATCAGCAATTGTTTTCCGATCTCCACGATCTCGATCAGCTTGGTGGGGTTGCTGTCCAGGTCGATCATATTTGCCGCTTCGCGGGCCGGCTGGGTTCCGGTATTCATCGCGACAGCGACATCTGCCTGGGCAAGGGCGGGTGCATCATTCGTACCATCACCGGTCATCGCCACCATGCGGCCCCCAGCCTGGTAATCCCGGATCATCCGGAGCTTGCTTTCCGGGGTTGCCTCCGCGAGAAAATCATCTACCCCTGCCTCAGCCGCGATAGTTGCAGCGGTAAGCCTGTTATCGCCGGTGATCATCACGGTTTTAATCCCCATGCGTCTCAACTGGGAAAACCGCTCCTTGATCCCACCTTTTACCACATCTTTCAGGTGAATGACCCCGAGTGCCTTTCCGTCCTTCGCAACGACCAGGGGTGTACCTCCTGAACCGGATATCGCATCCACCTTCGCTTTCAGGTCCGGGGAAACACGGTTTCCTTCCGCTTCCATGTAGAGTGCAATTGCATCCGCTGCACCTTTCCTGATGGAAATGGGCCCAATGTTAACCCCACTCATCCGTGTATGGCTTGAAAATGGGATAAACTGCATTTCCTGCATCTGTTCGTTGGCACCCACGCTCCGGCCCCGTAAACCGTACCGTTCCTTGACGAGCACAACGATACTTCGTCCCTCAGGTGTTTCATCGGCCAGGGAGGCAAGTTGGGCCATTTCCGCGAGCTGGTTTATGTCGTCCCCGTCTACCGGGATCAGTTCGACAGCCTGGCGATTTCCCAGGGTGATCGTCCCCGTCTTGTCGAGCAGGAGAACATCCACATCTCCTGCAGCCTCTATTGCCCTGCCCGAAGTCGTAATAACATTACGGCGGATTAACCGGTCCATTCCTGCGATGCCAATAGCACTGAGCAATCCCCCGATAGTTGTCGGGGCAAGGCAGACAAGAAGTGCAATCAGGGTTGTGACGGTGATGACTTGTCCGAACCCTGCGGTCTCCACCGAATAATAGGAAAACGCCCAGAGCGTCGTACATACAACAATGAAAATGGCAGTAAGGCCAATAAGAAGGACATTAAGGGCAATTTCGTTCGGGGTCTTCTGCCGCTTTGCTCCTTCGATAAGCGAGATCATATGATCGAGGAACCCTTCGCCGGGGTTTGCCGTCACCCTGATGATGAGCCAGTCTGAAAGGATCACCGTCCCGCCGGTAACAGCACTACGGTCGCCGCCTGACTCCCGGATGACCGGTGCACTTTCACCGGTTATCGCACTCTCATTCACTGACGCGACGCCCTCAACAATTTCACCATCGAGGGGGATCGTATCCCCCGAACGGACGTAGTAGAGGTCAGACTTGCGGAGATTCGACGAAGGGATAATCGCATACTCTGAACGTTCAGGCATCCTGTTTTTGACAAGCCTGAATTCGTCCCTCAACTTCTTTGCTTCGGTGTCCTGTCGCATCTTCCGGAGTGATTCGGCCTGTGCTTTACCCCGACCTTCAGCGAGCGCTTCCGCAAAATTTGCAAAGATTACCGTGAACCAGAGCCAGATACTTATTGCGCCGATAAACGCTGCCGGGGCTTCCCCATGGCCGGCTAATGCCTGCAACCAGAGGAGGGTGGTGATAATCGATCCAATTTCCACGACGAACATCACGACGTTTTTTGCCATTAACCGGGGGTCAAGTTTCAGGAAAGCATCAATGATTGCCCGTTTATAGAGGGAGACCTGGTTCATCCGGGTGTCAGGATCAGACATGGAACAGGCCCCCGGAAATGATATGGAGATATTCAACTACAGGCCCGAGAGCAAGGACGGGGAGGAAACTCAGTGCGCCGACAATGACGATGACGAATACCAGCCAGATGATGAAGAGTGGACGGTGGTCATGAAGGGTCCCTTCGCTGACCGGGACGATCTTTTTTTGCGCGAACGCTCCGGCCAGTGCGAGGGTGAGGATTGCCGGCGCATAACGGCCGATCACCATCATGACCGACGTGATGATGTTATAAAAAAGGCTGTTTACTGATAGCCCGGCAAATGCACTTCCGTTGTTCTGGGATACCGATGTGAACGCATAGAGGATTTCAGAAAAACCGTGGGCCCCGGGATTTAATACGGCGGATTTCCCCACATCACTGAGGACCGCAATGGCAGTGCCGGAGAGGATCAGGACAATGGGAATGATGATGATGATCGTCGCTATTTTCATCTCACGGGGTTCGATTTTCTTACCAAGATATTCAGGGGTCCTTCCCACCATAAGCCCGGCAATAAACATCGCAATAATGATAAAGACGAGCATCCCGTAGAGCCCTGATCCGACACCCCCAAAGACCACCTCCCCAAACTGCATCATCAGCATCTGGGCAAAGCCACCCGGTGGCATGAAGGAATCATGCATGGAATTTACGGCACCACATGACGTTGCCGTCGTGACTATTGAGAACATTGATGCGAAGGGGATGCCGAAACGCACCTCTTTTCCTTCCATGTTACCCCCCGGCTGGAGAACTCCGGCAGTCTGATCAACTCCAAGCGGAGTAAATGCCGGATTACCCCCGGTTTCCGACCAGATGGCAAGACCAAGCAGGGGGACAAAAATAATGGTCATGGCGATGAGGATGGCAATCCCCTTTCTCGCAGAGCCGACAAGCTTTCCGTATGTATAACATAAGCAGACGGGGATTAACAGGATCGCGAGGATTTCAACGAAATTTGAAAATGGCGTGGGATTTTCAAACGGGTGGGCGGAATTTGTATTAAAAAACCCTCCACCATTCGTCCCAAGCAACTTGATTGCAACCTGCGAGGCTGCCGGACCGAGGGGAATGGTCTGTGTTGTGATAAGGACCCCGTTACTATCTTTTACCGGATCGAGGAGTGGAACTGTCACAGGCCCGTTGAAAGTCTGAATGGTACCCTGGGAAACAAGGATGACGGCAATGATGATACAGATTGGCAGGAAAATGATGATGCTCCGGGTCAGGAGCACCCAGAAATTACCAATTTTATCCGTTGATTTTCGCGAAATCCCGTATATAAGGGCGATCAGGACCGCCATACCCGTCGCTGCGGAAACAAAATTCTGGACGGTCAGTGCGATCATCTGGGTAAGGTAACTCAGGGTTGTTTCCCCCGCATATGCCTGCCAGTTTGTATTGGTAGCGAAACTGACCGCGGTATTCAGGGAAAGGTCCCAGGGTACCGGTCCGAGTCCGGCAGGGTTCAGGGGGAGGAGGTACTGGACCTGCTGCACCAGGAAAACAACAATAATTCCGAGAATATTAAAGGTGATGAGGGCAATTCCAAATGTTTTCCAGTCCATCTCTTCATCGGGGCTGGTCCCGATGACACGGTACATCCAGCTTTCAACAGGTGCTGTAACCGGGGTCAGAACGGTATGCTCACCGGTATACACCCTCGCCATAAACCGGCCGAAGGGGACCAGAAACAGTATAAGGATAACCGCATACAGGACCAACTGGAATACGTCTTTCTCGCTGAGTCCGGGGAATGGGGAATTTATTTCCTGTTCAACCAGGTTTGTTTTTTGAGCGGGTGCAGATATCCGGTGTGCTGCAAGATCATCAAGTGCGAGATTTAAGGATAACACATTCACCCGTGCTTCACCAAAAAGCCAGAACTGAGGTTTTTGTGTATTCTGATCAACAAGCCATGATATATCTGTTTCACGAAGGTCCCTGGCCTTTGCAACACGACCAACCTGGTAATTGGCGGCGGCAATACTGATGTCAGGATCAAGACCACTTGCCGAGGAAGTGACCAGGTCGACCGGTACCGGGAGATTATTACCGGGATCTGCTACCCGCAATGCAGTAACCCGGGCGGAAACTGCGTTGATTAATTCGGGATTCGTTGGGCCGAGGTTCGATCCGCCCGAAGGTTCCGGGTTGTACGGGTAGGGAGTTGTTGCGGATGGCCGCCCCCAGAAGTAACCCGGCGAAGAAAAGGGCTGACCGATTGAAGCGGAACCGACAACACTCCCGTCATGCGTTATCAGGTTCCCGTTTGCCTCATTGGGAAACGCGACTTGTGCAATGCCAGTAATCAATAACGGATAGAACAGGCCGGTCACTATCGTTACAAGGAGGAAAATAATTAATGCCGGTCTTATTTGTGTCCTGAATGCTGACGGGACGGATCCAGGTTGCATATTCCCAAACCTCGGGTACGAACCAGTGCTGCTCTCCGGGGGAAGTATCCAATACAGCGTGTCCGGGTTATTGTATATATGCTAGTTGGTCGCTGGCAGTCTTTTCCTTCAATCAGGTTTGAGATATCCGGATATTACAATTGATTCGGCTTTAATTTCTGATTATTACAACAGAAATACCTCCATGAATCGTAAGGAGTGAATATCCGCGGTCTTTGCATTGTTGATTTAGATCATTCTATATAGAGTGGAACTATTCTTCCATCGGTTGATACCTTGGCTATAAACCGTTATGACGGCACACCCCGGTCATTGCCACGCACCGCAACAATATCGTAGGGAATTCCTCACCAGTATTCCGAATGCTGCGTTCAGTTTATTACTAAATTCAGACCACTACAATTATATGGCAGACACGATCCCCCGGGGGCCCTTCGCGATCCTGCTTGTCTCGGTGTTCCTCGGACTCCTGGGACTCGGGATCGTGCTCCCCCTGCTCCCGGTATTCGTCGAGGAATTCAATGCCAGCCCGTTTTGGATCGGGGCGCTCTTCGCCGGGTACGGGCTCTCCCGGATCCTGTTCACCCCGTCAATCGGATCCCTTTCAGATCGTTATGGGAGAAAATGGTTCATCACCGCCGGGCTTGGTCTTTATACTCTCGTCTCCATCTGGTACATCTTTGCCGGGTCCATCATGGAACTCTTTGTGATCCGGTTCGTCCACGGGATTGCCTCGGCCCTGATTAGTTCGGTCTCCATGTCCTACGTCGGGGATATCACTCCCCACGGCCAGGAAGGTGCCTACCAGGGGAAGTTATCAAATGCGTTCTACCTGGGCATGGGATGCGGCCCGATCATCGGGGGCGCAATCTACAATTTATTCGGCCTCACCCCGGTCTTCCTCCTGATGGCCATCATGTCGTTCATACCCTTCCTGCTCTGCATCAGGTTCCTCCCCGAGTCAAAACCCGGCTTACGCACAACCCCCCGTATATGGAAGGCATTTTCACATCCCCGCATGCAGGCGGTGCTGTTTTTCCGGTTCATGAACACCTTTCCCTACTCGGCGTTCATGGTCTTCATCCCCGTCCTGGCCGCCTCCCAGGACGGCTTCTCCACGACGGTCGTGGGCGTGATCATCGCCATCGAAGTGCTCTCCATGGCCATGAGCCTCGGATACTTCGGGAAAATGTCAGACCGGTACAAACGGTCGCACATGATCGTGGTCGGGACAGTAATGGTCTCGTTCGGCACCATCGCCCTGGTGTACGTGCACGTGCTCGCAGCGATCGCGCTCCTCGCCCTGCTGATCGGCGTGGGCAATGCCATGGCGATAGCGGCCGCCACTGCGTTAGTTGCAATCGATGGCAGAACACTCGGCCAGGGGGTGGCGATGGGGGCATTCAATACCGTGATGAGCATCGGAATCGTAGTCCCGCCGCTTATTTTCGGGGTCATGGTAACCATCCGGGGGATCGATTCTATCTATATCTTCGCCGGGATGATCTCTCTCCTGACCCTTCTTCCTTTCTGGTGGCTGGTGCTCCGGAGCAGGCGGCTGGTACCTCCACCAGGAACAGAAGAAGCAAAACAGTCCTGACAAACGGGGAACTGCACATTGACGGAACTGGTAGATACCCACTCAAATAAATCCTGCAGATTCGGGTATTCAAAATTCGAGGCACGCCCCCGGGGCTCCGCCCCGCCGCTTTGGCGACCCGGTTGGGATAGATTAAGGGTCTCAAAATCGTTGAAATTTTCCTGGATTATGCAATTGGACCCCAAATGAATATCTTATTCGTGGTAAAGCAGGGGTGAAACCCCCTCATGTCTGATGTATTTCCACTTTTTTAATCATGCAGCGGTTTCAACAACGCCCGGGTTTTAGTTACATTAATCTAACCCCGGCTCGTATAAAATAAAAATAGGAATGGGCTGGAAATGCGGTATTTGGATCTGCACCGAAATATGGTAATTTTTATAATCCTGTGCACAGCCATGGGATTCTGCATCATCCCCTGCCTGGCAGGGGAGCGGTACATGTCAGGCGGGCCTGAGCTCTTTGTTTCTCTTGATTCAAGCGACGAACTGGTCCCGGGGAACACCATGGAACTGCCGCTTGTTATCGGGAACAAGGGGAAAGACACGATGGAGTTGTACAACTATTACACCATCCAGCCTGAATATCTCCCGACGACCGCAAAATTTGCAACAGTGATGCTCCTCCCGGGTAATGCACCGGTGAAAGTACGATCAAATCCCCAGATAATAGGGGATGTTTCGTCAGGCGCCGTCGTCCCTGCGGAGTTTGTCGTTGAGGTCCCCGAGGACGCAAAAGCCGGCCTGTACACGATGCAGGCCAGGATCACCTACCAGTATGTCCCGGTCGCAGAACAACAAAGTACCACCGAGATAGAGTACTATTTCAAGGACGCAGAAACGGTCCTCCCTGTGCCAGTCGTGGTCAGAAAGATGGTAATTTTGTCGGTGGACCGTGTTGAAAGTGACAAATTATTTGCCGGCAGTGACGGGTATGTCAGGTTCACTATCAGGAATACCGGCCAGGATAGGGGGAACCAGACATCAGTCTACCTTACACCCGAAGGTGCAAGCCCGCTCGTGCCGTACAGCAACGGTATTTATATCGGAGAACTTCCCCCCGGTGGAACGGCAAACCCGGGTTTTAAAGTTGCAGTCTCGGCTGATGCAGACCCTGCACAGGTCTACCCGGTTTCGCTGTATGCGGTCTACCGTGACTTCGAGGGAAATACCGTCACGTCTCCACCGGTAAGCACGGGGGTAACCTTTGGGGGAAAGGTAACGTTTAAGCGGACCAGTGAACCCTCCGTGATCAACCCGGGAAAGACCGGCATTGTCAGTGTCACCTATAAAAATACAGGTAATTCTACGGTCTATAATGCCCAGGCCCGCATCAGCGTTGTCGACCCGTTTTCAAGTGATGATGACACGGCATACCTTGGCGACCTGAACCCGGGGCAATCGGCCACGGCGTTATTCAGTGTAAAAGCTGATCCAGGGACGACGATCAAGACCTACTCGGCAGATTCTGAAGTGCAGTATACCGATGCATCAAATACCGCCTATATCTCTGACAACATCCCGGTGCTTATCGATGTCCTGCCGGATTCTGGTAACGGGATCGTCGTTATTGTCCTGGTTATCCTGGTCATCGTCGTTGGGGCGTATCTCTGGCACCGGAAGAAAAAGACAGCAGCAGTGAAGTGAGGGGTACCATGGCTCTTTCCCACCCGGTTCCAAGGGTACATTCGCCTGGTGTACCCCGGGTTGTGCTCTCCTGCCTTTTCCTCGCTCTTCTCCTCGGTTGCACCCCGGCCCTAGCGGCAGGGTATATCTATCTCGATACGGGCGAACAACCGGCTCTCGCTGCCCATGCTGAGGGGGAAACCCGGTACTACCCGGGAGACCAGTTTGAGATGACTGTGATCCTGACCAACAAGGGAAGGGATACCGCAATGGAGGTTGCACCGCTCCTGGCACAGGGAGCCTACGACCCAAGTACCGCTCTTGGGGTCACCGTTACACCCCGTATCGCGGGAGCCCCGGTAACCCTGAAAAGCCTGCCCGTGATGGCAGGGGATATCGGTTCCTGGGACCAGGTGCCGGTTACATTACAGGGTGTCGTTCACCAGGGTGCAGCGCCGGGCTTTTATGTGGTCCTCCTCGACACGACCTACAATTACGTGTATGCAATACCCATGACCGGGGCAGATTTTACCACGATCACCCCGCTCTACCATCAGAAAGTCCAGGTCCTTCCCGTTTCACTCCGCATCCTCGGGGAGATCCTCCCGGCGGTGATCAACGACAAATCGGAGAATATGGTACCCGGTACACAGGGGTACATCACAGCAGATATCAGGAATATCGGCCATGCGACCGGAAGCGAGGTTATGTTCAGTATTGTACCATCCGATAACGTCACGTTCCAGGTCGTGGATGGGAACATGTTCCTCGGGAGGTTCAGCCCCGGGGATGTCGCACCAGTACGGGCGAGGATCGCCGTACAGGACCATACCGCTGCCGGTTCTTACCCTGCCACCCTGGAAGGCCAGTACCGGGATGCCGACGGAGTGGTCCGGTCCACCCCGCCGGTCCCCATCGGCATCACCGTTTCAAAGGGTGCAGTTATCGAATCGGTGACGAAAAACATTACCATCGGGCCTGGTGAAACAGAGACAATAACCGTTACCTACAAAAACAGCGGCGACACCCCGGCCGTGAATGCAGAGGCCCGGATCATCGGGAACCAGGTGCTTGTACCGAAGTCAGATACCGCTTCACTCGGTCTTTTCCTTCCTGGTGAAACAAAAGACGTGCAATTCGTCATTTCCACAAAGGAATCTGCCATTCCGGGAAAACAGTATGTTATCAATACCGAAGTAAAATACCGGGACCGCCTTGGTGCCCTGATGTTGTCGGACCAGATGAGTTTCGGGGCCGATATACAGTCCCCTACCGGTACCAGTGCGATAACCCAGAACCCTGTTGTCCTGGTTATTATTGTTGGGGCTATTGCAATCGTCGCTTATGTCGCCTGGAAATTACGGCGAAAACATGGATAGGGTACGCCCTTATGCGAATAAAGGATACAGGGGGAAAAAAAAACATTTTCCCTGGGTTCATTGAACACATGGATTCTCTCCTTACACAGGGGATCTCCTTGTACTGATACCCCCCATAAGGGCCAGGATGGCAGGCATGACGAAGATCGCGCCAACCAGTGAGAAGAGGACGACGATCACCGTGGCGAGCCCGAACCCGGAAATGATCGGGAACGATGAGAGCATAAGTGCCGAGAAACCGGCTGCGGTTACAAGCCCTGATACCGTAACGGCAGTTCCGATCTTCCGTACTGACAGTTGGATTGACCCGATCCGGTCCCCCGACTTCTGGTACTCTTCCATGTACCGCTCCATAATGAGGATGGTATATTCAGACCCCACGCCGATAGTCATGGAACCAAGGACGGCCGTCAGGATACTGTACTCCTGCCCGAGTGCGACCATGGCGAGCGGGTTCCACCCGATTACGCAGATGATCGGCACGAGCGGTGTCAGTGCCACACCTTTCCGGTAGACGATCAACAGGAAGACAAATATCAGGACAAACCCGAGGAACGTCATCTTGTCCTTGTTTTCGATTATCTGTTCGGTGAGGATGGTATAGAGGGTGAAATCACCGGTCGGGGTGACCTCTGCACCGGGCGGAGGTTCGAGCCAGGCGATCTCCTGCACGACATTATCCGAGAACGCACACTGTTCGTTGATCCCCATCGATATCGTGTTGATCGTGACGACCGACGTCGTATCGTCGAGCTGGTAAAGGGCGAGCTGGCCAGGGGGGATGGTCCCAAGGACCCGGTCGAGATCTGCCTGGTTGACGGGGAGCACCCCGTTGTTGTACGACCTGACCAGGGCGGACATGCTGTCGATACTGGAGACCTGGTTGTAGTTCGTGACCAGGTCGGTACCCAGCCGGTCTGTCCACCAGATACCGTCCACGGTCTTTGAATCAATCCCCCGGATGTAGAGCGGGAGAGGGGTCAGGGACCCGGCCACCGACTGGACTTCGTCGGCGACCACCATTGCAGGCAGGTCGGGGGGTGCCATGGTATTTTCAGAGGCATCGACCGGGATCCCCCTGTCCACGATGAGGCCGACGGACGCGATGATGATCGCGACCAGGATGATCGGCGCTGCGATTCTCACCACGCGGGAGGCAATCCACGTGAGCCCCACATCGTACACGCTCATAATAAGGTCCGCGATGCCTTTCCCGGGCGGTTTTGGTTCATACTTCAGCAAGTGGGCAAACGCCCCGAAACCGAACAGGGATGTCAGGTAACAGCAGATAATCCCGAGGATGGAGACCAGGGCAAACGTCCGGATCATCGGGATCGGGGTGATAAACATCGCGAAGAACCCCAGTGACGTCGCCCCGAGCGCGACGAGCACCGAGGGCCCGGTCTTCGTGATGGTCTCGGTCAGCGCCGTCGCCCTGTCACCACTCAGCCTGCATTCATCGTCGAACCGCGAGTGGAACTGGACGGCGTAATCGATTCCAAGCCCTAAAAGGATCGGGAATGCCACGAGTGCCCCGTCGTTTGCCGGGATACCCAGGAGGCCCATGATCCCGAACGTGTAAAAAAGGCCGAAGATCAACAGGACTACCGGGAGGATCCAGAACCGTATCTTCGACCAGAGGAGATACTTGACGATGAGCATGAGCGCGATGGACCCGATGATCAGGATACTGAAATTCATGACCATGGCGTCCTCCAGCTGGATGTTGAGCGGGGTGTTCCCGGTAACTTCAATTGCCACTCCCGGGGGAAGAGTGGCCTCCCTGATCGCGGTCTCGACAAATGGTTCGATCTCCTGTGATGCATCGGTGGACACCCCCTGGTCGATAAGGACATACGCAAGCGCAGTCTGCCTGTCAGGGACGAACTCCTGCCGGGTCTCCGCCGGCAGGCTGTCAATAATCACCTGGACCTGGGCACTGGTGCCCGGGATGTTTCCACCGTTGTTTGCTGCAACGACATCCGCAATAGAAAGGGTGGAGCTGACGCGGTTGATCCGCCCTATTTGTTTTTCAAGGATGAGGAGGTCGTTTAAGAGTTCAGGGTCATTTGGGCTTGTTCCCTTGATGAACAGGATGTAGGTATCCTGGCCATAGCGGTTGTTATACAGGTTATAGATAATTCCATCGGGAGATTGCTTGTCCATGTACTCGTCGGACATTGTCTGGGACGGGATCGCCGTCATAAAGAACATGGCAATGACGGCAAGAACGAACATCACGGACAGTATCGCCTTCGGGTAGCGGTTCACGATTCCCGCAACACTGCTAAACAGGTCCTCAAGCTTCATGCCAGGTGATCCTCACACACTGTTTTACGTCTGGAAACCGCTTTAATATTTGTTCTCATTTGTTCGGGTGGAAGACCAGCCATCAGAATACAAACATGTGAACCGCGGTCAGCCAGGTATGCGATAGAGGTTATTTGCACGTTTAAGTTGACGCATTGTGGAATATAGGGATGAAAAAAAATGGTTTGCTGTTACTGACCAGACTATTGCACGACAAAGGTGATTGTATAGGTTGGCTCATGGCCTGATGTGGGCATCCACCCTTGTTTGTATATTCCGGAAAATTCCAGGGTCCCGGTCCCTGACAGTTTCAGCAACCAGGTCGCCGTGCCCCCTGCACCAGGTACCCCGGGGTTCGAAGATATGAACGATTTATCAAGCACTTCGATTCCCGGTGTGGTTGTGATATACCATCCGAACCCCGTGGAACTGTTTTCCGGTAGGCGAACCGCCACGACAGCATTTTGAGAGAGTGAGAAGGTATCCCCGTCGTTGCTTTCATTATACACATGCCCCGGCGTTGGTGTTTTTTCCAGGATCGCAAGGAGATATTTCTTATCCCCGGGCTTAATCGTCACGTTGGCTGAATATTTTAGGTACCCTGCCTTTTTGATCGTCACCGTGTGACTACCGGAAGTTACTGGGTTTATCAGAACCGGACTTGTGCCCATGGTATTTCCGTCAAGGTATACGGTTCCACCCTGCGGGTTGGAATTTACCTGGACCGAACCTGAATCTGATTTCAGGTTAGCTTTTACGAACGCAGTCCGCCCGCCACTAACCGTCACCGTTGACTCCCAGTTAAGGTAGCCCCTCTTTTCAACCCTGACCTGGTGCACACCTGACGGGATATCCGGAATTACTACATCCGTGGTCCCCCGGCTTACATTGTCGATGAAAACCGTTGCACCCGAGGGTGATGATTGCACCGAGATAATTCCGTTGATAGGTTTTAAGGCGGCATTCACGTAACTTTTCAGCCCGGATTTTACCGTAAGGTTTCCTGCCCAGTCCGCATAGCCGGGTTTAACTACCAGTACGGTATGGGGCCCGGGCACTATTCCGGTGACGGTGACCGGGGTATTCCCATTCGCCGGCACTCCATCAACGGATACAGACGCCCCCTGGGGGAATGATATGACCTGGATTGAGCCTGGTTTTTGGGAAAGACCCGGGCTCGTAATCACAGGTAATCCGTCCCCTGCCTGATCGGCATACACGATGCCGGTCAACGCAATGACAATTCCGATTAATAAGAGTGCAGTAACTCCTGATCTAAGGTGCTTCAAATCAATACCTCCAATTCGAAAGAGGAATCCAATAACCCCCCTTGTGAAATGATTCAAAGCGGGATAGTAATAAAACTTCCCATTTTCAGCCTGTTCCGATTCATCCCTCCCCGACTGTCAGAAACAGTTTTCGCTTATTGCAAATTTATTCAAAAAATCGGGGTTCTCGGGTTATCTGAGTTCCCGGCCACAATCTCACCCTGCACCCACAGCATTTTGCACCAGTCCTTTCGAATGGACCTCCCTTACGGCAACCCCCGTGTTACATCATCGTATTGATGATTTGACACTCATTACAGATATCACGCGGTTCCAGGGTTTGCGGAATCCCCTGACCCGTGCTGGCACCCCGCAGACATACCAATCGTGCCCCCATTACATTACGGGCAGGTACCGGGGCCCAGGATCGGTCCAGTTACCCAAAGGGAACCCTCATGCGATCAGTTACATTCCGGATGCATGCTACCTGACAGTGCCTGCTACCAGGGGGAGATTCCCGGCACCATCCATGCATGCCGGAGTAATGATCCCTGGCATTTCATGATATTCAGAACGGTCGCAAAAAAAAACATTTTCGTGGAAATCATATTTTACCAGTCACCAGGCATTATCGCCTGGCCGTCCCATGCCAGGACACCGTCAGGCGTATATGATATCCGGACTCATATGCAAAATGAGAATATATACCGTGCAGGAGATGGGTTATAGGATGAAAAAAGATCTGCTCATGTGGGATGAAACGCTCTTCCGGGACCCGGAGGTCTTAGAGATCGATTATGTACCAGAGCAGTTTAATTACCGCGAGGACCAGATCAAAGAACTTGCCTTCCAGATCAGGCCAGCAATCCGGGGTGGCCGGCCGCTTAACACGGTCTGCCGCGGGCTCCCCGGGACGGGGAAAACGACCTGCGTGAAGAAACTCTTTGAAGAGATTACAAACACGACGAAAAAAGTCCTGCCGGTCCATATCAACTGCCAGATCGACAATACGAAATTTGCAATTTTTTCCCAGATCTACCGGAAAATTACCGGTCACCTGCCACCACCTTCCGGGACCTCCTTCAAGACAATTTTTGATTCGATTATGCGAATTATCATGAAAGATGAAGTTGTCCTCCTCGTCTGCCTGGACGATGCAAATTACCTCATGCATGAGAACGAGATTAATAACGTCCTCTACCCGTTACTCCGTTCATACGAATCCTTTGAAGGCACAAGGATAGGTGTAATCCTGATCATTTCCGATATGGCTGTCAACCTCTCACAGTCTATCGACGCCCGCGTATCGTCCGTGCTCTGCCCGACTGATATCTATTTTCCACCATATTCCGAAGAAGAAATCCACACCATCATCAACGAAAGGGTGATGCAGGGACTCTACCCGGGTGCCATCAGTGCCGGGATGGTTGACCTGGTTGTCAGCCAGACACTGGAAAGCGGTGACCTACGGGTCGGGATAGACCTCCTGAAGCGGGCGGCACTCAGTGCCGAGCGGAAAGCACGGCGCACAATAGAACGCGAGGATATATGCGGTGCCTACATGGTGTCCCAGTACCTTCACCTCTCATTTTCATTAAAATCCTTAAAGTCTGAGGAGCGGGAAATCGTAAAAATACTCGCAGAACATGCAAAAAACAAAAAAGACATGAGCGCAGGGGAGGTTTATAAAACAGTCAAGGAAGATACCGGGATCGGTTACACCAGGTTCTACGAGATGGTGAAAAAATTTGACCTGATGAGGCTGATTGACCTTCAGTACCGCAGCGGCGCCGTGGAAAAGGGGAGGACACGCGTGATCAGTCTCCGCTATGATCCGGTAAAAATGATCGAATACCTTTCCTGAGCCAGATCATTTTAACAAATCTTATCTATTACCCAACCATTTTTTAGTGTACAGGGGGACTTCACGTGCTCAGTGTGAACGAATTTGCGCTCGAAATTTTTGATTATTTAGCGGATGAACCGGAACAATATAATGTTATGTACCATGAACTCGACAATGGTGCGAGGATTGTAGACTGCGGGGTCAGTACCCGCGGTGGATACGCCGCAGGACGTGCATTTACCGAGATCTGCATGGGTGGCCTTGGAGAGGTCAATTTCCGGATGGGAAAAGTCAATGAATTCCCCATCCCGTTTATTGATGTTTTCACAGATTTCCCCTCGATTGCATGCCTCGGGTCTCAAAAAGCAGGGTGGACCATCAAGCACAGCAATTACTTTGCCATGGGTAGTGGTCCGGCGCGGGCACTTGCATTAAAACCCAAGCACACGTTTGAGGTGATTGATTACCAGGACGAATACGAAGCGGCAGTCATTGCACTTGAAAGTGATCACCTCCCGAACGGGGCAGTGATGGAGAAGATTGCAGAGGAATGCGGCGTCGATGTGGCAAACGTAAGCGCGGTAGTTGCACCAACCGCATCACTCGTCGGATCAGTCCAGGTCGCGGGGCGTTGTGTTGAGACCGCAATATACAAACTCAACGAACTTGGTTTTGATACAAGGAAAATTACAGCCGGAATGGGTTCGGCCCCCCTCCCGCCAGTCAAGAAGGATGCAACCCA
>JBAXMF010000004.1:0-25461 GCA_037134435.1 Methanomicrobiales archaeon
GTACTTTCCACCGACTCAACAAGGTCCTTAAAGATGGTGTTCGCCTCAGGGTCACAAACATCGTTACTGCCTATGACATCGCAGTTGTTGAACTGGAAGCTCTCTCCACCGCACTGAACGGCGCTCCATTCAGAAACCGGTATTGTTGGATCTGCAGATTTGACAACGAAAAAATCGTGGAGGTCAGGGCGTACCTCGATTCGGCCCTTGTGCAGAAGTTGCTCGATGAGAATGAACCTGGCACAGCGTAAATCCTCACAAATAGATCCAGGAGATCAGTATTTGGCCGCAGCTTTGTCAAGACCTAAGGACCCTGCGTCCGGGGTGCAAACGCCCCTGGCTCTGCCGTTTACCTGGTATACGCAAACGGGCAGCATATTTGCCTCCTTGTTTCCTCGCTCGCGTTGCTCCGGCTCCGGGCCGCGTCGTCTGCACATCATGCACTGGTTATTTTCGGTTGATTGCTGACACGGTGGCGCACCAGACGTTCGTCGCATACTCCTCGTCTGCTGCTGTTTTACGCCACTGTATTTAGCCGATTCCGATTCGCTAAATACCGTGGGGACCATTGATTTGCCCCCACAATATGCTTTTGTTCTGACTTGCCGGTTCTCTATGCCCGGGGCGATTACCAACAAACAATACCGTGAACTTACTGGCATGAGTCCCCGTGCTGCTCTCAGGGAACTTACTGATCTCTGCTTGCAGGAAATCTTTTTGAAACAGGGAACAACCGGGAGATGTACGGTGAGAATAGCTAATATCCTGCCGTTTTTTGATATAACTCCTTTTGATTACAAGCAAATCAAGGGAAATAAGGGTAAAACCCACATAATAACCATAAAATCTACTTAAAATCTTCTCTTTTTTTCAATTTTTCCTAATTTTTTCGATGGCTATCGCTACTCAGGATATTCTTTTGTGAGAGTAACAAGGTTGAAAAGGTTATAGGAAAAATTACAAATTCCGATTTTCCCTGAACAGGTTGAACATGCCTTGAACACACGTTGAACACCCACCAATTGTTCAGGGTAATCCGCGCCCATTTTCGAAAACGAACAGCATATCAGATAGAGTTATAATAAAATATTATATTATTATAGTACCTGAACACTACAAAGAGGTAGAAGGGGTATATTTTTTCTTACACGTTTCACCAGCAGATTCTCAAAGATGCGATCCACCGAACGCAATTCAAAAAAAGAGCCTGATAATGCACTGTTGGCAAAGTGTTAAGATTGCGTATTTCCCATGATTGATATATCCAGCCAGACGAAGAGGAAAATACTAAAAATGAAAGCAAGGGTTAAAATCGACGAGCTGATTGGCGACGATATCAGGGCACACGGGGTCGAACTCGATATCGGGCGGATCATCAGGACGTGGGAGGAGCGACCGGGCCCTACGCGTATGCCGGGTATCGGGGACCTCCGGGAATGGGACCATAAACTCCTGAAGAAATACCCACCCCATTATCTTCCGTTCTGTGACCTTTGCTGCTTATGTACCATGGGAAAATGTGACCTTTCCCGCGGAAAACGCGGTGCCTGCGGGATAGATATGGCTGCCCAGCAGTCCCGCATCGTGCTGCTCTCAGCATCAATTGGTACCGCAACACATACCGGTCACGCACGTCACCTCCTCGAACACCTGGTTGAAACATCGGGCCGTGACCACCACCTCGACATTGGTGCATCGGTAAACCTGGAAGCACCGAATATAAGGCTTGTAACCGGGATCAAGCCGATTACCCTTGGAGATCTCGAAGATGTGATCGACTATTGCGAAAAGGAGATCACCCAGCTCCTCGCCTGTTGCCATACCGGTCAGGAAGGTAACAATATCGATTTCGAGTCCAAGGTCTTCCATGCGGGGATGATCGACCATGTCGCAATGGAGGCTGCTGACATTGCACAGATTTCATCACTTAATTTTCCAAAGGGTGACCCGGAAGCGTCACTTGTTGATATTGGTATCGGGTGTGTGAACCCCGATAAGCCGTCAATTCTTGTCATTGGCCATAATGTCGCCCCTTCGGTTGAGATCACGGATTATATGCGTGATCATGGCCTTGAGGATGCTATCGACCTCGCCGGGATATGCTGCACCGCCCTTGATCTGACACGCTACAATAACAAGGCAAAGATCGTCGGTCCTCTCTCGCACCAGATACGGTTTATCCGTTACGGGGGGGCGGATGTGATCGTAATCGATGAGCAGTGTGTCCGGACGGATGTCGTAATTGAGGCGGAAAAAGTAAATGCACCGGTAATTGCGACCAGCTGCAAAAATTTCCAGGGGCTCCCGGACAGGACACATGACCCGGTCGACAGCATCGTTGGGGATATTATCAGTGGTAAAAGTCTTGGTGCGGCAATTCTCGATCCAGTTAAGGCAGGCGAGGTGGCTGTCCGCCTTGCAACGGCCATGTTCCCGAAACGGAAAAAATTCCGCGCAATTCCTGACGAGGCAACTATTGCCGCTGCCGCAAAGTCCTGCGGCGGGTGTGACAACTGCAGGAGAGTCTGTCCCAATGACCTCCCCCTCGCAGAGGCCATCACAGCTGCCGGAAAAGGAAACCTGAGTCTTCTTGGTGAACTGTACGAGTCTTGTATCGGTTGTACGAGGTGTGAAGGCGAAGGGGTCTGTGCGAAAGGCCTCATGCCCCACACGATGATCCTTGGTGCATCACGGATCCGGATGGGGAAAGAGAAATTCCGGGTCCGGTGCGGAAGGGGACCCATTCAGGACACGGAGATCCGGGCTGTCGGCGGTCCGATTGTGATGGGCGAAGTCCCGGGAGTACTCGGGATGGTCGGGTGCTCGAATAACCCTGGCTCATGGAAAGATGTCGGCTTCATCGCGGAAGAGTTCTTAAAAAGACGGTATATTGTGACCACATCTGGCTGTGCCGCAATGCAGATCGGGATGTACACGACGGAAAACGGGCAGGGCCTCTACGAGGCGTACCCGGGTACCTTCGATGCGGGGGGTCTCGTCAACTGCGGTTCCTGCGTTTCAAATGCCCACATATCGGGGGCTGCGATAAAGATCGCGAGTATTTTTGCAAGAAGGCAATTGAATTCGAATTATGAAGAGATCGCGGACTATGTCCATAACCGCGTCGGGGCCGTCGGGATCGCGTGGGGTGCGATGTCCCAGAAGGCATCTTCCATTGCGGCAGGGTTCTGGCGCTTAGGGATACCTGTCATTGTCGGACCACATGGTGCAAAATACCGTAGAATGCTCCTCGGCCGGAAGGACCATGACGAAGACTGGGAGGTCATTGATGCAAGGACCGGGGAACGGGTCTACGCAGCACCCACCCCGGAACACCTGTTCGCCGTCGCCGAGACACGTGAGGAAGCGATAGTGCTCATACCGAAACTCTGCATGAGGCCGAGCGACACGACGAAGGGCAGGTCGATTAAACTGAACCATTACATCGACCTCCACAGGAAGTTCTTCGGGGTAATGCCTGATGATATGCACCTGTTCGTACGCACCACAGCGGATATCCCGGTAGCGATGAAGGAGGATATCTTAAAAGCCCTGCGCCAGACTGACTGGAAAGAAGGGGATGGCCGCATACCAGACCCGACCCTGCTACCCCGGCTGGTACGAAAAGGAGGTGGGGCCAAGTGACCAGCGATGACCCGTGGCAGCTCTATGAGGTCCCGGGGAGCACACAATCAACTGTGGTTACAAAAACTGCGGTTATTACGGCCCTGCTGAAGAAAGCCGCACATCCGCTTATCGTGGTAGCGCATCATGCAGATGTCCCCGCGAACGTGACGGGAAACCCCGTGGAGATCATCATACGGATTGCAGATGCAGGAAGAATTCCTGTTATTGTAACACCATCCACGGCCCCCGCGTTCAGGAAACGTGGTTTTACCCCAGCAGCTACACTTTCAATCATGGAAATCGGGACACGGTTGAACGACCCGGACTGGAGCATCAGCAATGACCACCAGCACCCCGACCTCGTCCTGTTTCTCGGTTTCCCCTATAGTATGGGATGGCTGCTCCAGTCAGGACTGAAATCATTCGCTCCAAAAGGTATACGGTTTATTTCAATCGATCAGCGGTACCAGCCACATTGCACCCTCTCATTTCCAAACCAGAGCAGGGATGAATGGATAACGCACCTGAATACAATCGCCGATGAGGTCGGCTGCACATGACTTCAGATGGCATGTTCTCCGATATCCCGGTCGAGATCGGGGTCGTTTATGAAGGGGAACGCATACGGAAACAGACGATGCATGTCGAACTCGGGGGACCGCAGGTAAAAGAAAAGTTTGAGATCCTCAGGGTGAAAAGCCCGGAGGAGGTCCATGACGGGGAGGTGAAAGTGCTCGGTCCCGATCTTTCCGAGATGGCAGTTGGCGGGGCTATCCCCTTTGGGATCTGCGTGGAGGTTGCCGGTGCCCAGCTCGAGGCAGACATGGAAGCGGTCATGGAACGCCGCATCCACGATTTTTGTAACTGGATCGAGGGGTTCATGCACCTCAACCAGAGGGACGGAATCTGGCTGCGGGCCGATAAAAAAGCAGTTGCCAGAGGCCTTACGCTCAATCATGTCGGAATGGTGCTGATCCGGCTGTTCCGGAGTGCTCTCCCGATTATCGACCGGATCAGCGTGACCTTGATCACCGACCCGGCACTCGTGCACCGCTGGCATGCCGCGGCAGTACAGACCTACGAGGAACGTGACGCAAGGACACGGGGCATGACCGATGAGGACGTGGATGTCTTCTATGGATGTTCACTCTGCCAGTCATTTGCACCTTCCCATGTCTGTGTGATCTCCCCGGAGCGCTACGCCAACTGCGGAGCGATCAGCTGGCTTGACGGGCGGGCTGCCTCACGGGTAGACCCGAAGGGGCCGATTTACGAGATCCAGAAAGGGGAGTGCATCGACCCGGAAACAGGGGAATACGAAGGTGTAAACCGCGTGGTCAAGGAAAAATCCCTCTCTGATGTTTCGAGAGTCCAGCTGTATACGGCATTTGGCTATCCCCATACCTCGTGCGGTTGCTTTGAATGTACAACATTTTATGTCCCTGAATGCGATGGTCTGGGGATTGTGAACCGGGACTTCCGGGGGGTGACTCCGACGGGACTGAGTTTTGGTTCCATTGCAGACTCAACGGGAGGCGGAAAGCAGGTCGACGGATTCCACGGGCTATCATTCGAATACATGAGGTCCCCCCGGTTTCTGCGGGCGAGCGGTGGATGGGAGCGGATCATATGGATGCCTTCTGATGTGCGGGAAAAACTGAAGGAGTATATCCCGGCCGACCTGTACGACCTGATCGCTACCGAGAAGGATGTAACATCCATGGACGAGATGCTGGCGTTTCTCCGGGCACATCGCCACCCAATCATTGCCCGGACAGTGACTGCTGATGTATCCACATCAGATACACTTGGATCAGCTCCTGGTAGCCATCGGGACATTCGTGAAAGCCGTTCTTTACCCCAAGGGCCAGGGACCGGGGTCTCGATAACATTTCATAATATCCGGCTCCACGCGGATCGGATCTTTGTAAGAAAAGGGAGGAAATAAATGGAAAACGGGCAGGATGCACTGATCCGGAGCCTGATAAAACTCCTTGCGGGTGATGGCGAATTAGAACTGGAAGGGGTCACCCTGACGGCGAAGGAGCTCACGATTTCGTTATCAGATATCTCGGGGTTCCCGGAGGTAGCCGGGCTGATGCCGGTACCGGCACCAATGGCCGGACTTGTGGACATCGGGTATACATCACCCGTCCGGTCATACCCGGGAAAAATACGGGAAGTCATCCTCGGCTCAACCAGGGGAGATGGTGGGAGCCGTGTGAAATCGGTGACCATCGGCGGGGCATCGACACCACCATTCCACTTGTTCGAGGGGACAGACCCCCATTCCCCCGTGGTTGCCGGGAGTGTATTCGATATGGTCCCGCCGCTCCCGGGGCCGGTCAAGGAGTCATTCGGGGACGCTCTCGAGGACCCCTGTGCCTGGGCAAAGGCCTGGGTCGACCGCTACGGCGCAGACTTAATCGACCTTGACCTGATCAGCACGGACCCGTACCTCAAGGATACACCCGTGAAGCGTGCCGTCAGCCTCGTTGAGGATCTCCTCCAGGCGGTTGACGTCCCACTCATCATCGGGGGGTCAGGAAATCCTGAAAAAGACGCAAAACTCCTCCCTAAAATAGCTGAAGTATGTGCTGGGGAGCGTATCCTTCTCTCATCAGCTACCATAAGCATGTGGGAACCGGTGGCAAAGGCAGCCCAGGAATTTAACCATGTGGTCCTTGCCTGGAGCCCGATCGATATTAACCAGGCCAAGGAGCTGAACCGGAAACTAATGGGGTACCTGCCCCCCGACCAGATCATCATGGACCCGACATCTGCGGCGCTTGGGTACGGGCTTGAGTACTCATTTTCGGTAATGGAACGCATCCGTTATGCAGGCCTGATGGGTGACCGGGAGCTCCAGTGCCCGATGGCCTCGGGGACTGCGAATTCATGGGGTGCCCGGGAAGCATGGAAACGGGATGCAGAACTTGGGCCCCGTGAGTACCGGGGCCCCCTGTGGGAAACAACCGGTGCCCTTGCATTCCTTCTTGCAGGTATTGACCTGTTTATCATGGTCCATCCCGGGGGGGCACGGACCATTGAGGACATCGTCGGGTGGCTTGCAGATGGAATAAACCCTGCAACGTTCCCTGATTTCATCGGGGTGGGGCATTAGGAGGAACCAGGATGACGAAGAAAAAACTAGGTCCAATGAACCTTTACCCGCTCCTCCCCCGGACCAACTGTGGGGAGTGCCTCCCGAAGACCTGCATGGGATTTGCGGTCCAGCTCTGTGAGCGGGGCCTGACGCTGGCCCAGTGTCCCCCGCTTGCAGACCCAAAATTCCAGGTTAGCCTTGAAAAACTTGAGGCACTCCTCGCCCCGCCGGTAAAGGAGGTAGTGATAGGGCGGGGTGAGCAGGAGATCCGGGTCGGCGGTCAGCTGGTCATGCACCGGCACGAGCTCCGCTATTTCAACAAGACGGCGATCTTCACCACGGTGGATGACACGATGGCGGCAGACGATATTGCCCGCCGTATCAGGGAGACCAGTTCGTTTTCCTATCCCTATATCGGTCAAACGCTGAAGCTCGACGGTATCACCATCCGCTCGCTTTCCGCTGATGCGGATACCTTCAGAAAGACCGTGGAGATGGTGACGGGGATAACAGAGATGCCAGTTATCCTCTGGTCACCTGACCCGGTTATCATGTCCGCAGGACTCGGGGTGGCAGGAGACAAAAGACCGCTCATATACGCCGCCGATGAATCGAACTGGGAACAGATGGCTGAACTGGCCGTCCGTTCCGGGTGCCCCCTCGCGGTTCATGCAGACGGCAACGTCGGTACAATACGGTCACTGATCTCTGCAATTTCAGACAGGGGTGTGAAAAATCTCCTTATAGACCCGGGATGTGGGTTTGGGGAAGCACTCCCGCGATCCCTCGACAACATGACCATGATCAGGACTTCCGCAATTTCCGGCGACGATTCGCTGCTGGGGCACCCCCTTATCGGGTCCCCGGTGACCCTCTGGGACCAGCAAAATTCCCTGCAGGAGGAGGTAATCCGCTGGATGGAGTCCTGCCTTGCATCAATGATGACGGTCCGGTATGCCGATCTGATGATCATCCGGGACCCGTCAATGTGGTCAACATTACCCCTGGTGGTCCTTGTCAATAACCTGTACAATGACCCGAGAAAACCGGTGATTGTTGAACCCGGACTCCGGATCTTTGGTACCCCTGACCCTGTGACAAGCCCCGTGCTGATTACCTCGAACTTTGCCCTGACCTATTACACGGTCCTCTCGGATATTGAAAAACTCAACTGTTACCTGCTGGTGGCGGATACGGAAGGCCTTTCTGTGGACTCAGCGGTTGCCGGGAGAAAATTTAATGCCCAGAAAGTGGCGGATATTATCAGTTCCTCGGGAATTTCGGAAAAAGTTACTCACAGGACACTCATTATCCCGGGTCTCGCTGCACGGTTAAAAGGTGATATTGAGGATGCAATAAAATGGGATGTGATGGTAGGTCCGCGTGATTCGGCGGGAATTCCCGGCTACCTCAAGGAAAAATGGGAAGGGATCGATCACAAACCCGGTTGGAGTTACCGATAGGAATTGCCACCCTTTTCTATTCTAAAGACGGAGATCACGTCGCATTATGCCATCGGGGGATCATACTTGGAAAATGAAAAGGTAATTGGCGCTGCAGGAAATCACTTATAGTATGTGTTCTGATCAACCGGTTACCAGGCTACAAAAGCCAATAACGGAAGATACTATGCAGATGAACGACAGCACCGCATTTATTACCCGGACCTGTTATTTCCCCTCTGGATGGAGGTCATATGGCAGATGATACACACATAGAGACCACACTTTCCCACCTGGTCGCTGTACTGCTCGATTTTAAAGGCATAAAAATCAGGGATTACTGCCAGTCGAAACTCGATAGCGGGGCAGAACCTTTTGCGATTTTCGGCGAACTCCAGGCCGGCCTTGAAGAGATTGGAAAGGGGTACGAAGACCAAGGGTTCCGGAGATATTTTAATTCTGACCTGATTGTTTCGGGAAGGAACATGAAACGTGCCATTGATCTGTTACAACCCCTTCTCCCTCCCAAAAAAGACGGAAAAGGGCTCGTCGTAATTGGCACGGTGGCCGGTGATGTCCACGATATCGGAAAAACGATCTTTGCTGTAACCCTTGAATCAGACGGATTTTTTGTCATTGACACCGGTGTTGATGTCCCCTGTGCAAAGTTCATCGCAGCGGTGAGGGAGAACACCCCGGATATCCTCGCCATGTCATCACTGCTTACCACAACGCTGCCGGCAATGAAGGAGGTAATGACTGGTCTTACCGATGCAGGACTGAGGGACACGGTCCGTGTCATCGTCGGGGGGCATGCAGTAACCGGTGAGTTTGCACGATCAATCGGAGCTGACGCGTATGGCAGGGACTGTATCGATGCCCTGCGAAAATGCCGGGACTTCATGCAGGAAAAGGCATGAGGATCTTTTTTCTCTATTCAGGACCCTTCGGAGAGCAGATTATCAACACGATCAGCCTCGGCGGGTTGGGAGACCAGGTCCGCGGGGCATACGAACTCAGGCCAGAAAAGGTACTGGTCCCTGGGGAGGATACAACAGGACCAGACAGCCTCTTTGAAAATCCGGAGCAGTATATCCCCGCTGACTTTCCGGCTACTGAAGCAGACCTGCTGATCGTCCTCGGGGTCCACGGGCGCCTGAGCGATCTCATCCCCCCCATTGCCAGGAGACTAGGGGTCCGGTCAGTCCTGTACCCCATCGATGACCGGGACACAATCCCGGAGGCTAAAAAGACGATCAGCGATGAACTTGCTGAAATTGGGATCCACGTCGAGTTTCCTGAGCCCTTCTGCAGCCTTTCCCGGAGCAGGGACCCATTTGTTGATGAATTCCTGAAATTTTTTGGAAGGCCACTCTTGTTGGTTTCTACAGATAGCAGGTCAGGGATAATCAACCATGTCAAGGTCCTCCGTGATACCCCCTGTGGATCAGTGTCATGCATCGCGGGAAAACTTGCTGGTGCCGATACGAATGACCTGGACTCCCTAACCAGGTTCTGTTATGATGAACAGCATAACGATGAGGCGGATAACTATTGTCTGGCAGAAATGGACCCACGGTACCCGTTGATGCAGGAAGCAGGGGACCTGTTAAAGGATTCATTGTTCGAGGCTTGCGGGTTCCCTGCGACGAAAGATACCATTCTTTCATTTCTGGAAAGATCAGGGGAAACCGGAGTTGAGGACCTTGCAACGCGGGTTGTGGGACTGCCTTCCAGCAGGGGATCCTCAGGATGCATAACAAGGAGGGCGTTTGACCTGTATCTCAACGAACTTGGGGAAGAGCGCCGGATCGTAATAACAGCTCATGGTACCGTTAAGCTGACGAAAAAATGATGAAGTCCCTGCAGTCTTACCGTGCTTTTTAGTCATAGACTAATCGATCGGACCAAACCTGAGCCCATCAATATAGATATCTTCAAATCCGGGTTCATTTTCAAGGCTGACGTGTTCGGTGATCCTCACCATCTTCTCCGCTTCGTACCGCTTCGATCGGGAGAGGAGCATCATGGAGGCACCCTCGATAGCCGCATTTCCCGCCTGTATCACACGATCGCGGGGCAACTGGGGTATCATGCCAATCTGTTCCGCATTCCGGGGATCAATTGAGGTCCCGAATGCCCCGGCCAGGTATATCCTTGAGAGATGATCTGGTGTTACCCCCCATCTTCCAAGAAGTGTCTGCACCCCGGTAAAAATTGCAGCTTTTGCAAGTTTAATGGCATCAATATCCTCTTCATCTAGAAATATTGGGGACCCCGGTTTTTCATTTCGGTGTGCCAGGGTAAAACGTGTCCTTCTGCCGGTGAACTTTCCTGCCATGTCCATGAGCCCGTGTTCCAGCATTTCCGCCAGAGTGTCCACAAGTCCTGAACCGCAGATACCGGTTGGCGGGCCATTTCCAATCGTTGTATAGGACACCGATTCATCGGGCAGAATGCGGACCTGCATGATCGCACCGTCCACTGCCCCGGTCCCGCATTTCACACCCGAACCTTCAAATGCAGGTCCCGATGCACAGGACGTGACAAGTATTTTTTCCCGGTTCCCGACCGCAATCTCAGTATTCGTGCCAATATCAATGGCCATGGTGACCTCTTCCCGCTCATGCATCCCGACCGCGAGGAGTACTGCAAGCATGTCGGGACCAACGAACTGGCCGAGGACCGGTGGTGCGTAGAGGTGCCCAGCTGGATGTATCATAAATTTTCTATCAACTGCCGGGACCTCGACCGGTCCGGGATGGCACGATTCGTAGGGAGATCGTCCAAGGGAATGGACCGGCAGGCCGCAGATCAGGTCCCGCATTACGGTATTACCAACCACGACGAGGTCATATATTTCGGCAGGATTTACAGGCCCTGATAACAGCACACGTTGTATTGCCTCTGCAAGCACCTGTTCCATCCGGGATTGCCCTTCGGGAGAAGTGGTTGCATAACCAACCCTGTCGATCACATTATCCCCAAACCTTCCCTGGGGATTTAATATCGAGGCTGTCGCAAGCGGTGTACTGCCGTCGCCTTCAAGATCATACCATCGGATGACAAGGGTGGTAGTACCGGCATCAAAAGATACCCCTGCACAGCGCCCTGCCATGAAATCCAGTATCTTATCATCCCGTGCAACCACTCGCCGGCCATTCATTTCCTTTATCGTGATCACAGGGGCTTTCACAAATTCCGCCCTGATCCCTTCCCTAACAATCGAGAAGGTCCCGATTTCCCTGGTTTCAATAATAATATTTTCAGTTTCATCAAGCACTATTGCCTGGCAGGCAAGACGCTCCCTGCTCGTATCCAGCCATTTCTTTTCTGAGGGGGAGGGGCGGGAAATGGACTCTGCACCGGACAGGACCCGTACCCGGCAAGTACCACATTCCCCGGCACCTCTGCAACCGATAGTAATTTGGACGCCAAGTCGTTGAAGATGGGACAACAGGGTCTCCCCTTCCCGGAGGAGCCCGCTTTTCCCTTCAGGTATGACAGTAATACGGCCCATGGTTGTTTTATACTTCATTCCCGGTACGCCATTAACATATGGCTGGACCGGCGGATATTGCATCACGGGTCATCGGGTATCAGAGAGCCGTTATATTCCGTGACACCAAACAGGATGAGAATGATCACCCTCGCAGTCACCGGGAAGGGAGGCGTTGGAAAGACCTCGATCGCCGCCGGACTCGCCAGGACCTTTGCAAGAAAGGGGATGCGGGTCATCGCACTCGACATGGACCCTTCCCCAAATCTATGGTACTCGCTTGGTTGTGGTGCAGCTGGGCAACCAGACACGATCACGCCACTGATTTCCCGGAAGGATTTTATCGAAGAGCGAACAGGTGCCCCACCGGGAGCATCAGGGGTCGTTTTTCGTATAAACCCAAAGGTAAACGATGTGCTCGATATGTTCGGCGTATCCTGCAAAGACGGGGTAAGACTCCTTGTCCTTGGGGCAATCAGGACCGGGGGTGGGGGTTGTAACTGCCCGGCAAACACCCTTGCAAAAAGAGTCGTTTCACACCTTTCTGGCGAGGCGGATATTCTGGTGATGGATATGGAGGCGGGAGTGGAGCATCTTGGACGTGGGACAACCAGGTCTGCCCAGGCACTTCTGGTCATTGTAGAGCCCGGTGTAAAATCAGTCGAAACCGCATTCCAGATCGCGAAAATGGCAAATGACCTTGGGATTCCACGACTCTTCGGGGTGATTAATAAATTGAGACCCGGTGACGATCCGGGGCTGATTGCGAAACGGCTGGCTGAGGCAGGGGTCAGCACAATATTTGCTTTTCCTTATGACCCGACGATGGAGGTCGCCGATCGGACGGGTGTCCCGGTCATTGACCTCCCGGAAGGGGAGGACATGAAGGCCCATCTGCTTGAGCTTGCAAGGGTTATCGAAAAACACATGCTCAACCAGGACCAGGTTTCGCAGGGCAACCGCAACGGGACAGCGGGGTATTGAAAGATAACCATCATGGACAACGGGTCAATATTTCCGTATTCCTGCAAAAATTCCAGGCTTGCTAATGCTCCCGTTTCCGGTTATGCCGACGAGTCTGTTTACGGAAGGGTGTAGTGAACCCGAGCCCGTTATGGGCTCGGATCCTGATAAAACAAGGACTACCCGGGGTTATTTTAAAATATGGCTGGAAAATGGTTATTTCAAGAAAATGGCAGAAATCCAGGAGCCAGGAACCCAAAATTCGGGCCTGGTCAGGAAGGTGGGGTAATACAGGCCGGTACAATGGTGATACCCCTTGATTTTTGTTATAAAGGGGTTGGAAAAGGGCTGAAATTTTAATGGGTTGCCATATAATTCGATACAATTATTGACTGTTGAGTGTATGGTACTAGTCATGAGATCGACCCTGATCAATGCCAGCCTACTAACCGCAGTGCTGATTTTTTTCCTATTCATTAGTCTAACGCCGGTAATGGCAAGTGAGCCATCGGTAATCATCGCTGATTATAAGGTCACTCCTTCGGTGCTCTTACCAGGAGAGCAGGGCATTATTTCGGTGACGGTCAAGAATACTGCAGAGAAGGCCACGTTGTCCCAATCCTTTACCAGCGGCACAGTAGGAAGTAATTCGGCAACCACCACCAGTGTTGATATTAATTCCCCGATTGAAAGCGTCACAATGGTCGGGAATGGTATCGAGGTCGTTGGCGGGGCATATAACAGGGTTGGGGAGCTCGGACCCGGGCAATCAATACCACTGACATTCCTCATCAGGGCACCTGGCCAACCCGGGGTTTATTTCCCAGAAGTATGGATACGTGTATCCGATGCAAAGAGCCTGAAATTCCCGATCCCAGTAAATGTAAACAGCGAAGTCCAGATTCAGAAAAGGCCCCAGGTTACGGTCGATAAACAGCTGCCTACCAGTGTTATCCCGGGCAATGATTTCAACACGACGGTCGTACTGACCAATGACGGGCAATTGTCGGCAAGTAATGTCCAGGTTACCGTAAATTCTTCAACCACCTCGATTACATCGAAGACCCCAGGTACCTACCATTTCGAAAAACTCGGACAGGGAGAGCAGAAAATCATTAACATGGAATTTTCATCCGATAAAAAGACCACGCAGGGGATCAACCCGATCAACCTGGTCATCGATTACCAGAACCCGGATGGAACATTCCAGAGACAGGTCGAGGTACTCGGAGTCAGAGTCAGGGGCCAGGCACAGGTTGATATCTCCCAGATCACCACTGATCCGGCTAGAATCAATAAAGGAGACCAGTTCACCCTCTATATCAGGGTAGAGAATACCGGTACCGACGATGCAAAGTCGGTCAATGCGAAAATCGATATCCCGCTGCCGGGCACAAAGGAAGCTTTCGTCGGGAAAATTGAGCCCAATAATGACGCCCCCGCACCATTTAACCTCCAAGCTGACCGTGCGGGAGATATTCCGTATACCCTGACAATCCAGTACGAGGATGATTACGGGCCCCGCCAGGAGCAGCAATCCCTGCACCTGAACGTATATAACAAGGACGGCACTCCGCTTATCGCCGGGATAATTGTACTTATCATCCTTGCCGGGGGATTTGCATATTGGTACTTCATCTTCCGTAAAAAGGGAACCGCAAATGTTTGAGGAATCAAAGGTCGCCTTTTTCCTCGCAAAGCGATCGATTGTTCGAGGCAACAAGGGTACACTCTACCTGACCATCCTTATCATCGGGATGGTCTTTGTGAACCTGATCTTTCTGCCATCCATTATATCAGGTGTTGCGGTATTGTTCAACCAGCAGTCTATCGATTATAGCTATGGTAACCTGGTAATCGAACCCAAAAAAAATCAGGTCTATATCAATAATGTAAACGAGTTACAGAAGAAAATCGAACGAATTCCCGGTGTGACGGGTGTCTCTTCACGATTTTTAACCGGTGCTACCATTACCCATAAAGGAAATGCCGTTACCCCGGCATTATATGCAATCAATCCCGATGACGAGAGGAGAGTCCTTAAAACGGGATCGATGGTCGTATCCGGTGAGTACCTCAGCGAGGGGGATACCGACCAGATTGTAATCGGCTACCGGCTTGCGGGTAACGAGGATGAAAGGCAGGATGTTATCCCATCCCTTGGAGGTGTGGATGTCGGTCAGGCAGTTGACATTACCTTCAACAACGGAGTTACCCGCCAATACCGTGTCAAGGGGATTATCAATTCAGATTCATATGGTGTGGATTCAAGCGCATTTATCACAAAGAAAGAATATGAATCCGTCTTTGGTCTCGACAATAAGGCAAACCAGATCCTGGTACGGACACAGGATACGGGTAATGAGGATAAAATGCGTAACACCCTGATGTCATTTGGAGTACAGGAAAAGATCTGGACATGGCAGGAGAAATCAGCCAATTTCCTGAATCAGATTATCGGCAGTTTTAATATTATCAACTTAATCGGCACAATCGTCAGCCTGGTTATCGCGGTCGTCGTCATTTTCATTGTTATCTTTATCAACACGGTCTACCGGCGGAAGCAGATTGGTATCCTGAAGGCGATCGGTATTGACCGGTCAATCATTATAAAATCATATGTTTTCCAGGCCTTGTTCATTTTTGCAATCGGTACAATCGTTGGATTCGTTTTCCTGCTGTTAATCCTCCAGTTGCTTGCTGCCAACCCGATTGTGTTTCCCGGGGGCCCGGTAGCCCCGGTGGTTGATACCATGCTGATCATCCGTTCGATACTCAGCCTTCTGGCTGTATCATTAATTGCCGGGTATGTACCCGCCTGGATCACGACAAAAGAGGATATCCTATCTGCAATCAGGGGCTGACATGATAATAGGACGTGACATTCAGAAAACATACGGCATGGGTACTATTCAGGTTCATGCATTGAAGGGAGTCTCATTCGAGATTGAAAAAGGAGCGTTTGTCGGTGTGATGGGCTCAAGCGGGAGCGGAAAGTCCACCTTGCTCCATATGCTCGGCCTGCTCGACCGTCCCACCAACGGGTTTATCTCAATTGACGGGATCGATGTGAGTACCCTCGATGAACGGGGAAGGACCCTTTTTCGCCTGAAGCGCCTTGGTTATGTTTTCCAGGATTATGCTCTTGTTCCTGAGCTGACGGCCGAGGAAAATGTCTACCTCCCGTCGATGGTACGAGGTATGTCAACCCAGGAGTGCTCGTTGGTCTGTGGCAGGATCCTCAATCTCGTCGGCTTGGGAGACCGGATTCACCACCTTCCAAGCGAGATGTCCGGGGGTGAGCAGCAACGGGTTGCGATCGCAAGAGCACTGGTAAATAACCCCGCTATCCTCCTTGCCGATGAGCCCTGTGCAAATCTCGACTCACAAAATTCCCGGACAATACTCGACCTTTTTAAAAAATTAAACAAGGATCTCCACCAGACCATCGTCATGGTTTCCCACGAGGAATGGCATAGAAGTTACTTCGACCGGATTATTTTCATGAAAGACGGCGAAATAGACCAGGAAAAGAGTGTTAATTAGGTTTTTTCCCTGGATATCGTTACCAATGACACAAAAATTATAAAGGCAGATGATCGCAACTCGGGTTAAAGGGATGTTCAAATTTTCTCGTCTATGAAATTGGGCCGCGGAAATACCCATATGCCTGCCGAAAGGTAAACCAGTTGTTCAAACATCCAACCCCTGGATGAACTGGATATGAAGACGGGAGTCGGTACTCAGTTCCGGGTGGAACGCCAGGGCGTAGTGCCGGTCCTTTCGAACTGCTACTATCCCGTTGTCAATTCTTGAAAGTACCTCCACACCTGCTCCACAACCTGTGACTACGGGAGCCCTGATGAAAATCGCATGGTACGGCAAATCAAATCCATGAATCTCCAGAACTGTCTCAAAAGATTCTTTCTGGCGACCAAATGCATTTCTTTCAACCCTCATTTCAATAAGACCTAGCGGTTGTATCCGTGAATCGTCAACATCTGTGGCCATAAGGACCATACCTGCACAGGTAGCAAATATACCCCCGTCAAATTCTTCAATCGGTCTCCTCATCTGATTTTTATCAATCAGGCGGGAAATGGTGGTTGATTCTCCTCCTGGAATCGCAAGGCCATTGAGACAGGGAATTTCATCGGCACAACGGACAGGAACCACGGATGAATGTTCCGATAGGGACATTGTTTCCAAAGCGAGCCTGAATGCATCAATATGTTCGCTGACAGCCCCCTGGAGAGCAAGTACCCCGATCCTGATTCCCATTGCGTTCACCCTGTTACCAATTGTCGAAATCCGTGTATATCCTGGATTGCCTACAAATCAGGAAAAAATTCCAGGAATAAAAAAAATATACGGTTACCGGCCACGATACTGGAGCACCTGGTCTTCCGGTAAAGTATGGATATCCAGGCCAGGCATTGCTTCCCCGAGTCCACGGCTCGCCTTTGCAATCTTTTCCGGGTTATCAAAGTTGTTTACCGCTTCAACAATCGCCTTTGCCATGATCTTCGGTTGTGCTGACTTAAAGATCCCTGACCCGACAAATACACCATCTGCCCCAAACTGCATCATGAGTGCCGCATCAGAGGGTGTGGCAATGCCACCAGCGGAGAAATTCACAACCGGCAATCTCCCCATCCGTGCACATTCAATCACCAGGTCCGTCGGTGCTTCAATATCCCGGGCAAAATCAATCTGCTCCTGGGAGTCCATGCCTTTTAACATGCGGATCTCTCCAAAAATCGCCCGCATGTGCCGGACCGCCTCAACGATATTTCCGGTTCCTGCTTCCCCCTTTGTCCGTATCATGGCAGCTCCCTCGTTAATTCTTCGCAGAGCCTCCCCGAGATTCCTTGCCCCGCAGACAAAAGGGACTTTAAATTTTGACTTATCGATATGGTATTGCTCATCTGCAGGAGTCAGGACCTCACTTTCGTCTATCATGTCAACACCAAGGTACTCTAGAACCTGGGCCTCAACAAAATGACCAATCCTGACCTTTCCCATCACCGGGATGGATACGGAATCAATTATGGACATCACGATCTCGGGGTCTGCCATCCGGGCGACGCCCCCCATCTTCCTGATATCAGCAGGCACCCGTTCCAGTGCCATCACTGCGACTGCACCGGCCTCTTCTGCAATCATCGCCTGCTCGGCGTTTACGACGTCCATGATTACACCACCCTTCTGCATGGATGCGAAACCCCGTTTCAGCAGCTCGGTGCCAAATCTCAGTTCCTCGAGTTTCATATTCCTATATATTGAGCAGTACTTGCAATAAAAGTAGTGTGCCGATGAGAAGCGCTGAGAATACGAGGGTAATCACCCTCACGGCTTTCAGAATATCTGGACCACCTTCTTCCAGTGAGCGACACCCAGGTCCAATGGTATAAACCCCCGGTTTATCGAACCTGACACCAGTGCCACCTGCCATGATCGCCATCGGGATCCCCCCGTTAAATCCCGGCCTTTTTTTTCCATCCAGCTTTAAGGTCTCGTATGCCGGATGGAACCGACCCTGGGACGCGAAGTACAGGAGGAGCAACAGCCCAGTAATCCGGGCGGGAATATAATTGAAGATATCATCCATTCGCGCAGACCACCACCCGAGGTCTATCCGCTCGTCTTTGTACCCGAGCATCGCATCCATCGTGTTCGCTGCCCGGTACACTGCGGCACCTGTGAGCCCGGCAAGCCCGAAGAAAAACAGTGGGGAGATGATGCTGTCCACCAGGTTCTCAGACATGGACTCATAACCCGCAGAAAGGACCTGCTCGTTTGTAAGGCTCCCACTATCCCGGGATACCATCATCCCCACCTGTGCCCTTGCAAGAGTCAGGTCATACCGGGCGGCGCTGACCACGCGGTTGGTATGTTCCTCCAGGGCCCGCCAGGCAAAGCAGATTTTCAAGAGAAATGGTGCACAGACCAGGTACAGGTACCAGGGAAGAATGATGCTTACCAGGAAAAACGGTACCGCAAAAATGAATACCGTCAGTACCCACATGACGGCACCGGCAAATTTCCTTGTCCGAACAGGCCATTTTTCCGGTTTGCCCCACCAGTTGATCAACCTGCCCAGAAGTGCGACAGGGTGAATGCCGGAGTCCGGATCCCCTGCCAGCCGGTCAATAAGCAGGGCCAGTGGAAGGACTACCGCGGGGTACATACCCACCCCCCATCACTGCCGGAAAAAAAAAGACGGGTCATAACACGAGACACCGCGCTGCATAGCAGGTGTTACGGTCCATGGTCCCTTTATGTATCAGGCTCAATGGTGGGACTCGGTTCTCGGGAGCAGATCGGGAATTCCATCATTGATCGGATATGCCACGCTGCACCTGGCACATGTCAGCGTCCCTTCGATAATCCCGGCCTCGTCTTCGTTCTGAACTTCAAGGCCCAAGTCTCCCTTGCAGACAGGGCAGCAGAGGATATCAAGCAGGCTTCTCTTCATGGATCATCACGGAGGTCAATGATCTGTGAGACATCGGGTCCGGTTGAGATCAGGGTTATTGGTGCACCGATATCAGCTTCCGCTTTTTTGAGGAAGGTGATCGCTTTTTCGGTGAGCTGATCGTAACGGGTCGCTCCGAAACAAGCCTCATCAATCCTGTCTATGCCGGTGATTGCCGCCTGGGTACAACCGTTGATCATCGCGGAATATCGTGCCATCTTCCCGTCCCACTCACCGATGCGGCGCTGCCGGTGCGTTACGGTCCCAAACTCCTGGATGCCCATCTCGTCCGACTCTTCCCGTGTCATCTCCGTGGAGAAAGGCCCTTCACCAACCCGTGTCGGGTACGCCTTGAACACCACGATTACGTCGTCTATCCGGGTCGGACCGACCCCGTTGTCGGCTGCGATCTGCGAGGCTGAAGTGTCCTTGCTGGTGACAAACGGGTACGTCCCATAATAGAGTGAGATCCCAAAACCCTGTGTCCCTTCCAGGAGGACGCTTTCGCCACGGTCTAATGCACTGTTCAGTTCCATCGGCACATCAATGAGGTATTCTGACAGCTCAGGAACGTCTCGTGCAAGTCTCGCCGATCTCATTACCCGGTCAGAATTGGCTGGTCCGCACCCGCTCCCCGTGCTCCCGATGGTCTTTGCGAGGTGATCACTACCCTTGTCCCTTTGGATGTGGTCTTCCTCGATAATACCACACCGCGAATCTACAAAAATCCGCCCCCTGACATTCAGCATGTCAACTTCTTTTTTGAAAACCCGGGGGTCTACAAGGACGCCAGTGCCAATAAAAAGACGGGCATCGGGATAAATAAATCCACACGGGACCATCCGGACCCCATATTCCTTTTCACCCATCTTTACTGTGTGACCGGCATTCGGCCCGACGCCACCTCTTGAAATAATGGTTGGTTTATCGTGGTAGGCAATATGCGCTACTATCTTGCCCTTTCCCTCATCACCAAAAAATCCACCGACAATAATCGTGCAGCTCATAAGTTCTATCATGTAGTATGGGATGATAAACAAAATAAACCTATATCCTGCAACCCCCAACTGTCCCAGCCAGATTATGATATTTTGACGGGAATTTCCCGGGGATTTTTCGGGGTTCCCCGGGACGCCTTTTTTGAAAAATCATTAAAAAGACAGAACTAATATTTTGTTCCCGGGTAACCATTTTGAGGAATATCCACCCGGATTATGTACGAAAGTTTGACATAAAACGTTCTATCCTGGTTACGGCCTCTTTCAAATCCTTTCTTGAGACGGCGTAGGCACACCGGAGATGGTCTTTTGCCGCATCCCCGAACACGGTTCCCGGGACAACAGCGACCCGTTCTTCTTTCAGGAGTTGTTCCGCGAATTCGAAATCGGACAACCCTGTCGATGTCACCGATGGGAATGCATAAAACGCACCTTCCGGCACGTGACAGGGGAGCCCGATCCGGTTCAGGTCGTGGACGAACAGGTTTCTCCGCACGCGGTATTCTGTCACCATCTTATCCTTTTCATCCTCTCCGTTCCGTATCGCCGAGTTCGCGGCAATCTGTCCCATGACGGGGGCACAGAGCATGACATACTGGTGAATTTTCAGTGCTGCATCACAGATTGGCTCGGGTGCACAGAGATATCCAATCCGCCATCCGGTCATTGCGTAGGCCTTTGAAAACCCATTCAGGGTAATAGTCCTCTCCCATAAGCCATCAATGGTTGCAGGTGCTACATGGGACCCCTCGTACGTCAGTTCAGCGTACACCTCATCACTGATAACCAGCAGGTCATGATCGATAACAATATCCGCAATTGCTTTCAGATCATCCCGTTTCATTACGGCACCTGTAGGATTATTCGGGAAATTCAGTATCAAAACTTTGCTTCGTTTGGATACCTTTTCCATCAGCGCATCCGGTGTGAGCCTGAAATGGTCTTTCTCATGGCAGGGTACCGGGACTGGTATACCGCCGGCAAGAGTCACACACGGTGCATAGGAGACGTAAATTGGTTCAGTAACGAGGGCTTCGTCACCAGGGTCAATTACTGCCCGTATTGCAATATCCAGGGCTTCAGAAACCCCACTAGTGATGATCATCTCGCTGTTGGCATTGTAATGGAGCGCATAATGGTTTTTTAAGTATTCCGACAGCGAGTCCCGGAGCTCCTGGAGTCCCCGATTTGACGTATATGATGTGGTACCTTGTTCAATAGAATAAATTCCAGCTTCGCACACGCTCCATGGAGTGGTGAAATCAGGTTCCCCCACACCAAGGGAGATCACATCGTCCATGGTCAGAGCGAGATCAAAGAATTTCCGGATCCCTGAAGGGGGTATTGCCTCCGCATTTTTCGAGATGAAATTTCTCATTCTGCCCACCTTTAGAACGAATATGGAATACGTTCGGTCCCTTCATGCCCACTTAGGGTATTTCCATTCTCTTTATAATTTTTCATAATGATATGGGTTGCAGTTTCCCGGATCCGGTCCATTGGCGCAATATGTTCAGAGACGAACCTGGCGACCTCCTGCATATTTTTTCCCGTAACGAGCAGCTGGAAATCGTACGTCCCGGTAATTAACCGGAGCGAGCGTACCTGTTTGAATTTTGATATCCTTTCGGCTATCCGGTCATACCCGAAGTCCCGCTCTGGGTTGACCTTCAATTCAATAATAGCCCAGACCTCTCCTTTCCCTGCCCGTTCCCAGTCGATGACAGCCGAATATTTTCTGATTACCCGGGCCTCTTCCAGATCCGCGATCCTGGACTCAACATCCCTGGCAGGAATTTCTATCATGACCGATAGTTCATCAACCGATACACGACTATTTTCCTCAAGTAACTGGAGGATGAGCAGATCTTTTTCGTCCATTTTTCTCACCTGAGCAGGCTCTTGACCCAGTGGGGATCAATCTGGGAGAGACCCTGTTGATTTAACCTGGGATCGTTCAGAATTACATCCCGTATTTTATAGGTATTCGCGTCAAACCACATCTCTTTTGTCCTCCCATAACGTCCGCGACTTACAACCCGGGTATTGATAACACCAAGCATATTGAGTTCGCTTATCAGGTCTGTAATCCTCCTGTAGGTGAGGACATCAATATCAATTTTCGGAGCAATATCTTGGTAGATCCGGGATACTTCCCCACTTGTAAAAATATTCTGGCCTGTCTGGTCAAGGAGCAACATGCAGTAGAGAATTACTTTACTCTGGGTGGGCAACGTTGAGACACACTCGATCATGCTGTCACTCTCGATCTTTGCCTGGGCAGTTTTAACGTGTTCTTCGGTGACTTTGTCAGTATCCGCCCTGTCTGCGAGTTCTCCCGATACCCGAAGGAGATCGAGAGCCCGGCGGGCATCCCCGTGTTCCTGGGCTGCAAGGGCGGAACAGAGTGGTATCACACCTTCATCCAGTGCATTCTCTACAAAGGAGGCTTCGGCCCGCTGTAAAAGGATATCACAGAGCTGGGGTGCATTATACGGTGGGAAGACCAGTTCTTCATCACTGAGTGAAGAAAGGACACGGGGATCAAGAAAATCTTTGAAACTTAAATCATTCGAGATACCAATCATACTGACTTTGGATTTTTTTAAGTCTGTGTTGATCCTCGTGAGGTTATAGAGTGTCTCATCTCCACTCTTTTTTACCAGCTTATCGATTTCATCCAGGATAATGATAAGGACCCCACCATTCGACTCCAGCTGGTTTTTCAGTTCCTGGTACACCTGGTCTGTTGGCCAGCCGGTCATCGGGATGTGCGCACGTAGTTTATCGCTTGCCGTCTCATCGGGTCCAAGGATATATTTTGAAATCTGTGCAAGAATCCGGTATTGTGTGTCAATAACTTCACAGTTAAGGTGCACAACCCGGCATACCACTCCCATCTGGGAACCTGCACTTTCAAGTTCTGAACCGACATACCGGACACAGGCAGTCTTTCCTGTTCCGGTTTTCCCATAGATAAGAATATTTGAGGGAGTTTCATTTTTCAATGCAGGTGCAAGAATCGAAGCGATCTGATCAATCTGTAATTTCCTGTGTGGTAAAATATTTGGTCTGTAGGAATGCCTGAGGACCTCCCGGTTCTTGAAAATTTTATTGTTTCCAAGGAACTTTTTAAAAAGTCCGATCGATGTATCGTGATCTTCAGGCATGGTTTCCAGTGGAATTATATCTAAGAGATCCATGCATAAAATCTGATCGTTCTTTTCATTCGGATCGACCCCTTAGTTTCCACTGGAAAGATTAATATTTAAATGGGCATTCCTGTTTTCTTCTCTTTTCGTTCGGTTTTTCTGAACAGTGGAAAAACCAGTACCGCGCATCGAGATATTGTTTTTACAAACGATATTTTTCTTGTTTTTTGTTGTTTGGAAGATCTCCGCCGGAATAGATTTTTTCCTTTTTTGGTGATTTTCCTTATCTGGTTTATAAAAAAAATTATTGTCCTGATTTTGATGTTTCTTGGATGATGTGTTTGTAATAAAAGAACTCTTTTTTTTCAGGCATGGTTATTTGCCTGTTCTACAGGATCTAAGATTTTATGATAGCTGGGCCGGTTTTGGTTTTCGAGTTTGTGTATCTTAACATTTCGTCTTTGTGAGAAAAATTAATACCTTTCTTTTATGAGATTGCCAGCCAAATGACTTTCATTCTACGATTTGGTGAAAATTGATAAATATAAATGCAAAAAATGATATTCGGGTTTCTTTTGGTATATCGAAATCAGAATTTTTCTCTTTGATGGATGATTATATCCCATACAACGACATCATATGGATTTCCTTTGTTTTTTGTGGTAGCTGATTTTTGGCGTTTTCTATTTGATATGTGAACTTTTCTGTGTAGAATGATTCTTTAATGTAGTAATGCTGAGATTTGTGTTTTTGGTTTGTTATTCTTATTGTTTTTTTAATGATCCGATTTTCCCAGTTTACTCCCTTTTCTCCAGGGGAACTGATATTTCCCATTTTTTCCTTTTATCTTTTTTTAATAAATACAATAGTCTTGAATCTGACTTCTTTTTCTTTTTCTGTTTCTTTATCCCCAGACCCTCTTATTTCCAATGGAGAAAGAAATGGCTAATAAAATCAGAAAATAAAAAGTAAAATGGCTAAGCTTGTTGTATGTTCTTTAAATACTAATATAAATAGATTACGAAATAATATTCTTCTAAAATTTTTTTGTTTCTAGAATATACTTTCTAATTTTTACATATATTCTTTTTAATGAAAAATAATTATTAAAAAAAAGAGGAAACAAAAAAAAGGAAAATCGATAATACCGTAACCTGACGAACAAACCAAAAAAAAGACAAAAAGAGAATATTTAATTCTGAATTTAATAAACATCATCAAACAAGGAGATATCTTTATTATGGTCTCCTTGCAGAAGTAAAAGAAGTCATCTAATGAAAACAGGAAGATAAAAATATAAAAAAAAGAACCTGTGAGAATTTTCCTAATAATCTCCCGAGAAGGAATCAACAAATATATTCCAGAGGAAACAAAGGGGTCCCCCAAAACAAAAAACCAAAAAAGAAACGGGAAACGTTATGCTATTATCAATTAATCATAATAGTGATGCAATGAACCCAGAACATATTCAACCCATTCCAATAACAACAGGTGTAATTACTGTTTCAAGCTCACGCAACACAGAAACAGATTCCAGTGGAAAGCTCATCATAACGAGCCTTATTCAGGCAGGTTATCCTATGAACTACTACGTAATTGTTCCAGACCTGATCGAAATTATACAGGAATCTGTAATTAGTGGTTTAAAAAAATGTGATTGCCTGATTCTGAATGGTGGAACAGGACTTACATCTGATGATTGCACAATCGAAGCAGTGGAACCCCTATTCGAGAAGAAAATTGATGGATTTGGAGAACTTTTCCGGATGAAAAGTTATGCCGAAATCGGACCAGCGGCAATGCTTTCCCGGGCAAGTGCAGGAATTATCCAAAAAAAAGCGGTCTTTTGCATTCCCGGTTCCAATAGTGCTGTGACCTTAGCAATGACCACATTAATAATCCCAGAAATCCGCCATATTCTGACCCATGCAAGAAAATAAAAAGAAATAACGGATATTCTGATTATTTATTTTATCCATATACCCATCAGATTGATACAGGATAAGAAATAAATCTAAAATTTCCAAAAAACCAAGAACAATGTAATCAACAGGATAAATTAGGTAGAGATGCAAATCAAGTCACTTGTTTGCAGGAAAGCACTAACACAATTTAAGATCCTAATATATTAGAGATAAAACTGATTATAACGCTCAGGATTGAACAGTTTGACCGTTCAAACTAAGCACCCTGACC
>JBAXMF010000005.1:0-25267 GCA_037134435.1 Methanomicrobiales archaeon
TAAATCCTCTATCTGCAGGCAGTTGTATAACAATCTTTATCTGTTTTTTCCTGCAACATCTGATGTAGGTAATTCTATTATGACAAAACCAGTTTTGATGGACTTTTTTGCAGAATGGTGCGGACCATGCAAACGACAGGGACCAATCCTCGAAGACCTCAAGCGGAAGATGGGCGATTCATTCGAGCTAAAAAAGATTGATGTCGACCAGAACATGGAACTCGCCCAGAAATATGGCATCCAGGTCGTACCAACACTGATCATCGAGAAGGATGGAAAGGTCATCCAGCAACTTGAAGGCGTGACCGGTGCTGAGGCACTCGAGAATTACTTAAAACCATTACTCTGAACGGTATGGACGGGTGGGTTCTATGAAGATTGGAATTGTTGGCGGCACCGGGGATATCGGGGAGGGTATGTGCAGGAGACTCTCTTCACGCTATGATGTGATCCTCGGGTCACGCGAGGCGGATAAGGCTCAGACTACCAGTGAATGCACAATTGACCTCCTGAAACAACGTGGGTTGAAAAGTAGCTGTTCAGGGGTCTCAAACCAGGATGCAGTTAATGCCGCAGACGTAATCATCCTCGCAGTCCCGTTCAAGCACCTTGAAAGTACTATCTCGGGCCTTTCGGGATTCGAAGGGAAAATTGTGGTCTCGCCGGTAAACCCGATGGAGAAGAAGGATTTTTTTACTATTGTCCCTCCTCCGGAAGGTTCAGCCGCCCTCCTTGTGAACAAGCTCCTCCCGGGTGCACGGGTAGTAACGGCATTCAATACAATTGCCGCAAACCGCTGGAAAGACCTTGACGCGGAGATCGATGTGGCCGTTCCGGTATGCAGCGATGACGCGGAAGCAAAATTGGTTATTATGGATATTGTCAACGGGACCTCGATGCTGAAGGCTTATGATGCAGGGCCGCTTGCCGTCTCGGCAATGATCGAGAGCCTTACCCCGCTCCTCCTCAACATCGCCCGGTATAACAAGATGCGCGATGTCGGGATCAAGTTCGTCTGAATGTACCCGTATCGTCCGTATCCTGAACAGTCATTATGGGCATATCCCGTGGTGGCCGGGTGATACGGACGAGGTGTTGATCGGCGCGGTACTCACCCAGCAGACCCGCTGGGAAAATGTGATCCGGGCGCTGGCACTCCTGAAAGAACGTTCGCTCTGCTCTGTTGCCGCTCTGTATGAGGCGGATCACGCAGAGATTGAAAATGCAATACGCAGTACCGGGTTTTACAGGGTCAAGACGAGACGTCTTAAAGCTCTTGCGACCTTTGTCATGAAAGAGTACGGCGGGCCCGGGCCGATGGCAGAGTACCCGACAGAATTACTCAGGGAGGGGCTGCTCCGGGTATCCGGGATCGGTGAAGAGACGGCGGACAGCATCTTGTGTTATGGCTTTCACAGGACAAGTTTCGTCATTGATGCCTATACACACCATATTTGTGGGTGTGCAGGGATCCCTGAACAGAAGTCCCGGTTGAAGGCACTCTTTGAAGAGGTCCTGCTACCAAACCAGGATATCTACCGGCAGACCCATGCCCATATCGTTGAATATGCAAAGGAATATTGTGGAAAAAAGAGGTGTGAGACGTGTATACTGATGAATTCAAACGAATAGGCAGGAGATTATTTTCAGAGGGGCTCGTCGGCGGGAATTTTGGCAATATGAGTATTCGTTCCGGTGACGGGTTTTGTATCACTCGCACGGGAGCCTACCTGGACGACCCGGGTGAGCCCATATTTGTCCCGCTTGACGGACCAGTTCCGAAAGACGCATCAAGTGAATACCGGGTCCACCGTGAAGTATACCAAAAAACCAGGCATAACGCAATTGTCCATGCCCATCCGGCCCATGCGGTGGCCCTTTCAATCATCGCCGGGGAGATAGTCCCGAGGGACAGTGAAGGAGTGATGCTCTGCCCGCTTATCCCCGTTGTGCATGGCATCCCGGGGTCGGATGAACTTGCGATGAATATTTCGGACTCGCTCTGCCTTTCCAAACTGGCTATCGCTTCTGGTCATGGGACGTTTGCAGCAGGCAAATCCCTGGACGAAGCGTACCTGTTTACCTCACTCGGGGAACACGCATGCCGCGTGCTTACCTTGATCGGGCGGTTTCATTGAGAGGGGGACACATTCTCCTTGTAAACCACCAGTCACATCGTTTTTTTAAACTTTTTTATGCGATACACGAGGTTGAACACTTAATAACTTAACATCCAATACTTAGTGATACATGGATCAGTTCTCTGCTATTATCGATATGGTCCTTAATTTCGACCAGTATCTCCCAGTCCTTATAGCCGCATACGGGTTCTGGACCTATGCAATACTTTTTGCAATCGTGTTCCTCGAAACAGGGATCGTTATTTTCCCCTTCCTGCCAGGTGATTCACTTCTTTTCGTTGCCGGCGCGTTAGCAGGAAACGGGATGCTGAACATTGAAATACTCTTAATCAGCCTTTCCATCGCTGCAATACTCGGGGATACACTGAATTATTGGGTTGGCCGTTATCTCGGCCAGAAAATTCTTGATATGAAACTATCCGTAATCAGGCAGGAGCATATAGATAAGACCCATTCATTCTTTGAGAAGTATGGAGGGTTAACAATTATTATTGCACGGTTTATCCCGTTTGTCAGGACATTTGCACCATTTTTCGCAGGTCTTGGCCGGATGAATTATGGCCATTTCCTCATCTATAATATCATTGGAGGTGTAGGCTGGGTGTGTGCTTTTGTAATGGCAGGTTATTTCTTCGGGAACCTCCCAATCGTGCAGGACAATTTCAGCCTGGTAATAATCTTAATCATCGGGCTCTCGATGATCGGTGTATTATCTATAATTTTCAACATGTTCAGGTCATTCAAAATCACGGATATATTAGGGAGAGGAAAAAAGGACTGACACCCGATTTTTTTGGGCGATCCTCTGCTCACTCGGTGATTTCCTATACCTTGTACACCGATGACCGGTACCCCATATCTGGCAGAACCCTGCATGTAAATATGTAAAATCAGGAGATATGTTGCGAATAAGTGAGAAAGGAACCCAACTGAAATGATTGAGGAAAAGATATCGCACCTGACCCCGGACCAGCAACGGGAGATCGAGGATTTTATAGACTTCCTCATCGCCAGGGATTCCAATGCAACCCAAGGCGTCCATAATCACGAGAGCAGCGGCAATTACTCTGGGATCGAGGATAATGCGACACAACTAGCACCTATGATCTTCGCTGAGGACCGCCCCGTGGCAGGTCACTCCGACCAGGATATCCTTCCGGACTACCCTGAATATGGGGGGCCAGAAACTATTGGGAAAACACAGGAACCCGAAAGGCGGATAGTTATCCCCCGCCGGACTGAAAGAGAACCGGGCAAATTGCTGGACTGGATTGATTAATCACTGGATTTCAGTTTCTCTTTTCGATTTTTATAATTATGAGGCGTGGGACCTCAATTTATCGAACGCAAGTAGAAATTTTATGAGGAACACGGGTTCACAATTTTTTTGTGTAGCACTCTCTGTCGAAAGTTCCCACATTGAAATAATAAAATGGTTAAAAAAAGCGCCGGAAACCACCACAACAAAGCAAAAAATGGACTCGACGGGATTTGAACCCGTGGCCTTCACGTTGCAAACGTGACGATCTACCCCTGATCTACGAGCCCCCACAGATTGCGCTATACTAGTTTCATGCGTTTGCATATATTTCTTGTTACATGTCGTTATGAATCACAGCCAGGCACAGTATGGGGGACCACCTGTTTAAAAATCGGGAATTCCCACGATTTATCAGAAATTTGCCCGGATACAACCCGGAAGATTGCCTTCTGCGGTTGATTCAGTAAATGGCATGTATCCCCAATTTATTAAAAATATCCATTTTACCGGTGCTGGATATCAACGGGAATATTTGGTTACACAATATCTGCCTGTATTTCACCAAGACCGATATCGATGGCATGCTGGGGCACTGGTAGTCCCTGACCAAATATAATTACCATACATTTTCCACTGATTACACCTCCGGGATGGTGAAGCACATGCCCTATCCCAGACGGGTCACCAATCACAACGGTTGCACCCCGACCTGCAAGAGAGCGCGAAGTCACTTAAAGAGCAAGGGGATGTATGGGACTCTCAAATCGATTGCGGGGTTCAGGAGGACAATATCCTGGGAAGAGAGCCATTCGCAGTTATTGGTTAATTTAAGAATGAAATCGTTAGGGGTATCGCGTACAGCCTGATCTGAAGGACAGAGTGCCCTCGTAAGGTACACAGATTCCAATCGAAAAATTCAGGTGATGAACAGATTATGGTATCATTCCACTACCACGAACCCGACCTATTTTTTAAAGCAGCTAAAATTTTAATGAATAGGGGCCTATCTTAATTCTGAAAGGAAGTGACTGATAATGGCAAAAATTATTATTGAGCCAAAACGCGGACAGGAAGGGCAGATCGACTATGTAGTGACCTATCAGGACATAAAAACTGACAACCAGTTCATGGTCACAACAACCAGTGATGCAGGTGAAGCCCTTTTACGGCTCAAAGAAACGCTCGAAAATGAAGTCCTCGAGATGTCACGGAAAAAATAATATCTCTCCAATATGGACTGGATTATCATCCAAATTTTAAAGATCGGTACATTTTTTGTTTGAAAAGAACGAACCCATGGACTTGGCGGGATTTGAACCCGCGGCCTTTACGTTGCGAACGTAACGATCTACCCCTGATCTACAAGCCCCAGAATTTGAAAAAAAATAATTATTAGAGAATAATTTCGATATCTAACTTTTCTGCCAGTTCCTTATATCTGTTCCTGATGGTGACCTCGGTCACACCTGCGACCTCTGCGACTTCACGCTGGGTCCGACGCTCTCCGCCGAGAATTGATGAGATATAGATTGCAGCTGCTGCTACCCCGGTCGGGCCGCGCCCACTAGTAAGTTCGCGCTCGCCAGCCTGTCTGAGGATCTCGACCGCACGGCTCTGCACTTCGCCTTTCAGGGTGAGACCTGAGCAAAACCTCGGTACATAATCAATCGGTGACGTGGGAAGAAGTTTCAGCCCAAGTTCACGGGAGATGAAACGATAAGTACGTCCAATTTCTTTTCTTGAGACACGGGACACCTCGGCGATCTCATCGAGCGTCCTTGGGACATTGCACTGCCTGCATGCAGCGTAGAGGGCTGCTGCGGCCACACCTTCGATACTTCTTCCACGGATAAGGTTCTTGTCAACCGCGTTACGATACACGACCGCTGCGGTCTCACGCACGTTTCTCGGCAGGCCAAGTGCCGACGCCATCCTGTCAAGTTCAGAAAGTGCAAAAGCGAGGTTCCGTTCTGTTGCATTCGATACGCGTATACGGCGCTGCCACTTGCGGAGACGGTACAGCTGGGCACGGTTTTTTGACGAAATGGCACGCCCATAACTGTCGCGGTTCCTCCAGTCGATCATCGTCGAGAGACCCTTGTCGTGAATCGTAAAGGTCATCGGTGCACCCACCCTTGACCTCTTCATCCGCTGGTCATGGTCAAATGCACGCCATTCTGGCCCACGGTCGATGAAATCATCATCGATAACAAGACCACAGTTCTGGCAAACCAGTTCGGCACGTTCGTAATCGTGGACGAGCTGCCGGCTGCCACATTCGGGACACACCGTCTCGGTATGGTCCTCAGCCTTCTTTTCGTGCTCCTTCACACGTTCCTTGACACGATTTTTGAGGGCTTCCCTCTCGTTCTGGAGAATTTTTAATTTTTCTACTTCCTGCATACTGCCTCACCTGTCCTACTTTGAATATAACTTCTCACCAGCCACCGTCTCACACGGGTTACGGCAGAGGACAACCGCGTAAGGGGACGAGACCTTTCCAAAGACGTCCATTATCTTCCCAACGGGCCTCATCCGCCTGTCAATAACCTCGCTGTATAAACGGGGGAGTTGTGCCGCATCACATTGCACGATCAGCATACGCCTGCCATACCGATTCAGAGCGCGACCAATTGCTCTCACAGAAGTTACCTCGATAGAATGCCGGGCAGCTGATTAGCTCAGCTGAACAATTAAGCAATCTATATATATTGATAGTTGGGGTATAAAAGGATGTTGAAAAATTTTAAATATGATTTTTGTAAAATTCACCGGGATAACCATTGTTTGATATTTAAAGACATTACCTGCCTGCATTCCTGCTCATCGAGTCCTGCACCCATTGCAATCGAAATCCGTGCGCGTTCGTCAAGGAGATCGTGCGGGGCATGGGCATCAGAGTCTACCACGAGTGTACACCCATATTCCCTCGCCAGTTTTGCTACATGACCATTCGCACGGTTATGGCCACCCCGCGAAGTTAGTTCCAGGGCAACCCCGTTTGCTGCAGCTAATTTCACATCTGACACTGTGATGAGTCCCGGGTGTGCAAGCACATCAACCAGGGGACAGGCGCATGCAGCATGGTTGGTACCAGGTGCAACAGGTTCAACAAGGGTCTCCCCGTGTACCAGCACAATATCTGCACCGGAATTTTTCGCGATCTCTGCAAGGACCGGTATCTCGACCGGAGGTACATGGGTGATCTCAATCCCGCACAGGAGGTGAACGCCGAAATGCCCGGCAGAAGTACGTAGCGCCTGCAGGTTTTCAACAACGGATCTTGTATTGGTCACATCGACATGATCAGTGATTGCCACCGTAGTATACCCAAGGACGGCCATCCGGCGTACCAACTCAATGGGCAGCATCTCTCCATCACTCACGAGGGTGTGTGTGTGGAGATCATAGAGCCCGGTCATTTTCGAGCCTCAAGTTTTGCACATACACGTTTCAGCAGTTCCTGTTTCGATTTATCCCATGTAACCACAACACGCCCCTCCCGTTTGGCCCAGTGACCGGGGTGATGCTTCTGTTCGGCAAGATATTTCACACCGCTTTTTTTCAGTGAATTCTCGATGTCAACAAGTGTCGGGTTTTTTATCGCCTTTGACAGGGGCACTTTCCTCCCCTGTTGGCGCTTCAGACTCGCGTTGAAATAGCAGGGATAGAGAATGCACGCTCCTTTCATGATTTCTTATGTTTGGGAGTGAACCTATAAACAATGTCGGAGGAAACGTAGTACCCATGCACCATATCGACGTCAGAATTGAAAAAGATGTATACGACGTCAATAATAGCATTGCCGACGCTAATTCATCCCAACTCAGGGAGCACGGGGTCCGGGCATTTGATCTGCTCGGGGCGATCGGGTCCGGTAAAACGGCCCTGATCGAACGGATGGCCCCCCTCCTGTCGGAAAAGGGTTTAAAAGCCGGTGCTATTGCTGGCGATGTGTACGGTGACGATGATTTCAAGAGAATCGTGGCCCTGGGGATCCCGGTGGTAAACGCGAACACCGGCAAGGAATGCCACCTGGATGCCCACATCGTCGAGCACGCGATTAACCACCTGCCCCTCGGGCAGATCGATGTCCTCTTTATCGAAAATGTAGGAAACATGGTCTGCCCCACGGATTTCAGGCTTGGTGCTGAAAAACGCATTGTTGTCGTTAGCTCAACAGAAGGCGACGATGTGGTGAACAAGCACCCGATGATGTTCCGCGGCTGCCAGATCGGTGTGATTAATAAGGTTGACCTTGCACCGCTTGTAGGGGCCGATCTGGACAGGATGGAGCGGGACATGAACCGTTATAACCCGGGAATGCAGGTATTCCGGACTAATTTAAAGACAGGGGAGGGCATCGCACCCCTCCTCGAAGCCATACTCCGGTGATCCGTTCAACATATATAGAACCAGAGGCAATATCTGGAGCACTCTCGCAGGGAAGGATTCCGGCGATGATATCGTAACAGGGGCAATTACAATGCTTTGGCAAGGTAGATCAGTCAGGCAGGCAACCGGCGGAAGGTACCGGCCTGCACAGGGTAAACGAAGAGCAGAAATTGGTTCAGGACCCGCGGATACCCACATTGGCGTAGACCGGATCAGACTGGTCCGCACATTTGGTGGGAACCAGAAAATCCGTGCATTGAGGGCAGCATATGCAACTGTATCCACTCGTTCAACCGGAAAGGCACAGAAAGTCAAGATCGAAAAGGTAGAGAAGAACGGGGCAAACCCCAACTATGTGCGGCGGAATCTCCTTACTAAGGGCGCAATTATTCACACCGAAATCGGTAGCGCACGAATTATAAGTCGCCCTGGCCAGAACGGTGTAATAAACGCTGTTCTTATCGAATAATTTTCCCTATTTTTTTGGTTTTCCAAAGAATAGGATCTTTTTTTGGATCCTTACTGCATGTCTGGACCTCACAAATCATCTGATACCTTTTTTTCACACCAAATAGAATGTAAAAAAGCTAATTGTGGGATAACCTGGAACAGATGTACTGGATATGACACCCCGAGACCAATGAATTGATAGCAGCCCTGACAGATAGTACATGGTGAAAACCAGGTGATCCGGCACACGTTGATACGGAGGGAGGAAATCTTGATGGGGGAGACCGGGGTTTGAGCCTGATCACAACGATCGCTGCGCCATTCAGGCATACGAGAAAAGATCGGCTCAAGAAAAATGAGATCGTTTATTATCTCGCATTTGACCGGAAATGGATGAGTACCGAGCAGGCCAATATCATCCTGAAACGTGCGCTTGACGAGGGTCTCGTTGGATATGACGGGGAAATGATCGCCCCGAAATTTGAGGTCCAGTCTGTAGAGGTTCCGATCGGTTTCAAGCCGTCCCAGTCTGTTTTTGAAGGAAATGATCCGGTACAGTCGCTGGTTGACAGGGTAGTAAAATCAAGCGGCATGCAGGAAACTGAGATCATCGCAGAGATGAATCGCATGAAATCAAAGGATTTTGACAACCTTATCATGCCTGAAGCTGCCGTGATCATTCTTGCCAAACGCTATGGCGTCCCTGTCGATGAACATATTGTTGCCCTGAAAGAACGCCTTTTAAAAAAGTATTGATTTATGCTGCCTTTTCAGCGGGCTCAGCTTTCGGGAAGATCTCCCCGAGAGTTTTCTCACCGTATGTGGTAACCTTTGCATTTATCTGAACAAAATCTGCGGTGATCTCATTTCCACGGATTGGTTTCCGGCGACGTTCGCCATCCATCACCGGGTGGAACCCTACACCGCCTGCCAGCAAAAGTTTTCTCCTTCCCGCAATCGGAAGGTTCTGCCTTGCAGGAGTACCATTCCTGTCGGATGCACCGGTGATCTTGATCCTGTACCCGGCAACGCCGAGGGAGGTCGCATCTACTTCGTCACCAACATGTTTCCCCATAAGGAACGCTGCCGCGCCCCCGCTGACATCGACTTTGTGGGACAGTCCGTTTTTAGGGTCTGATAAGACTATTTTAAATTCAACCATTATCTCATTCTCCGAATATTTTTTATCCTGATCAAGGGGATACCGCAATCCCGTTTGCTGCCCTTTAGAGGGATACAGGACCACAACAAGGGTGAAAATCCTGAATTCTGTGACGTCCCGCCTGCGCGGAACCATCCGGGAAGTACCAATTACATTGGGCGAATGTGCTATTAAATACTACTTTCCCCAGAAGGGTTCTGCCCGCCGTTTCATGGACGTGAACTCCCCCAGTACTTCCTGCGTAGGGATCGGAAGATGAGCGAGCATTTCACGCTCAAGGACTTTTACATGGCGTTCAGGGATATCAACGTACAAGTCATCACCTACATCGAGCTGCCGCCCAACGGTCGCCCCTTCAATCGAAATCGCAACTTCCTTTCCTGCTTCTGCTTCCCGGATCGCCTCCAAGTTATACTGGATGGATTTGAGATGACCGACCTTCCTCCCGTCCCGCTGGACAAGATTTACGTCAGTCCGGAGTGCACCGCCAAGTACCCGGACACCCACCACTGCCGGGTTGCTCTGGCGGAAAATACAATTGGGGAGAACCCTGATCTTTGCCGGCATCATGATCTGTTCGAACCGTTGTTTTTCCTGTTTCCGTTTGAGCTCATCGCGCCAGGCAACGTAATCATCCACGAGCTGGTAAATCACACGCCCGGAAAAAACCTGGATATGGGCATAGAGGGGGTCCTTGATCATCTCTCCCGCATCGGGAAGAATTGCAGTATTGAAACTTAATAAAACCCGATAATATGGGTTTTTTATTGTCCCAGTCCCGATGATGTCATGGCGGCTGACCGGGCCGACACTGGCCTTCATTACCTCGATATTCTTCTCAGTCAGCTCTTTGCAGATCGCCTCGAGGGCACCGATCGTATCAGCCTTGATAACGAGTCCTTCCGGGCTGAGCTGGACATGGATATCCTCCATCTCACGCCTGATCTCTTCCATCGCCTCTGCGGGGTCACCCCGGACGACGCGGATTGGTGAGCCGGCAATTACTTCCTCGAGGCCCGGTGCCGTCAGTTTGATCCCGGCTGCTGCAGTGACGGACCTGACACGCTCAAAACGGTCTTCAACGAGAATCTCCTTCATCGGCCGCGGCTTAAGGAGGGATCGTACCTTCGTAATGATCGGGCCGTCCTGCGTGGCAGCGGCAATCTCGTCACCGACCGAAAGCGTACCGTCATACAGGATTACATCAAGTGTCGTTCCGACTCCACGCTCTTCCTTCACTTCAAGCACGGTGCCTTTTCCCGGCCCTTCGACGACCAGTGTAAGTGAGTCTTCCATGTACCGCTGGGCAAGCCCGATCATCACCATCAGCAGCTCAGCGATCCCCTCACCAGTATGTGCGCTGACCGGGACAATCGCCAGGTTCCTCTGGAAATCATTTACCCGGTCAAACCGGTCTGCAGAAAAATCCAGATCAGATAACTTCCCCACAATTTCGTAGATCTTTTTCTCGAGGAACTCCTTCACACGGTCATTCTGTTTTGAGACTGTCGCGGAAAACGAGGCCCCCTGGTTGGGTCTCCAGCCATGCAGCCGATCAATCTTGGTAGCCGCAAGGACAAACGGAGTCTTGCAGGCACGAAGGATCTGCAGCGCCTCAATAGTCTGTGGCTGGAACCCCTGGTTAATATCTACGACAACGATTGCCATATCTGCAAGTGCCCCACCCCTGGCGCGCAGGGTGGTAAACGCCTGGTGCCCGGGGGTATCGATAAAAAGGAGTCCTGGGACATTGGTTGAGAGTTGTTCCATCGCTCCGCTCATCAACCTGATGGCATCTATCGGGACCATTGTTGCACCAATATGCTGGGTTATCGCACCCACTTCCGATTTCACTACTGATGAGCCCCGTATCCTGTCAAGCAGGGACGTTTTCCCGTGGTCGACATGCCCGAGTACACATACGATAGGTGTCCTGATTTTCTGACGTGTTGCCGTATTCACCACCCCTGAAACGATTGATGGTAGGATTATGGAAGTGTTGAGAGCCAGGGCCCCGATACCTATCAGGAAAGGACCGCGTATACTCGCGATTTTCCCGTAGGTTCATCAGGTAGACAACAATTCATCACTCACTGCTATGTAATAGCGCATAGTGATTATTAAATGGTCTCTTTTATCGTACCCGGATGGATGTCGCGGCAATTGTCATGCCTGGAAAACTATTGGACAGACGAGGATTATAATACGCACCAGGTACAGCCTCACGGAACATCTTTCGTTTGCAATTCCTGAAAAATACCCTTGATTCATATCCAGGAATCCATTAGCCCCAAGCAGTTAGCTTAAGTATATTCAGTCACAAAAGTAAGGAGGATATTTTGCCAGGGTAGGGTAGTTGGTTATCCTAGGGGACTGTGGATCCCCCGACCCGGGTTCGAGTCTCGGCCCTGGCCTGAATTATCTCTAATTGTCGTCTGATTTCTATTATTTGTTTGAATTGCCAATATTCTGGTGTCCCAAAGGGGTCTTCTTCTCCAAGTAAGTTTACCCTGGAACCGTGCTGAATGGATCGCGGGGGTTTCATTGAGCCCCAAAATTTATCCACCATTATTTCCAGAAAAAACAGGACTGCGTCAGGTCACACCACTTTTTTTTACAATTACCGCCCGAAACAATGAAACTCCTGCTGCAAGCAGGGTCAGCACCGCAGAAACCACCATGATCAGGGAAAATGCAGAAGAAAGAATTAATGGCCCTGCCAGGAGTACAGGCCCGGAATACCCCGCTTGGCTGGTACTGATCGATAACAGGATACTTGCGACTGACACACCGAGTGCCATCCCGAGATTCCGGACCGTTGCACTGACACTTGATGCAATACCGATTTTTTCAGCAGGCAGGGAACTCATGATCTCGGTATTATTGGGGCTCTGGAACAAGACCATGCCAATTGTCATGGGAATGAATGCAAGCACGATCAGGAGCAGTTCCATCCTCGCAGAGAGGACTGCCAAAAGGAGCAGGGAGCCAGTCGTAACAGCCATACCCACTGCCGCATAATACGGGGTGTAATGGTTGTCATAGAGCCATCCTGCCAGAGGAGAGCCCACAACCATGATCACGGGGATAATCAGGAATACGAGACCGACCTGCGAGGGAGGGAGATTGAGGACACCCTCGAAATAGAACGGGCCAAGGATATTCACCATAAAGAGAGCGATGAAGTATAACGCGGTGGCAAGGACGGGAAGGCTGAATGCAGGTACCCGAAAAATTGAGAGGTCCAGCAGGGGATTTGGCACCCTCCGCTCTGTGAGAAGGAAGATGGTAAACGAGGCCAGGAAGATACAGGTAAAGAGTGCCACGGGCATGGTAAACGCTAAGTCCGAAGCAAGGGATGACAGGGCAAGCATTAAAGATACCATGAAGACGACCATGGTAACGGCACCAGCCCAATCCATCCTGATATTTTTTCGGACTGGGCCACCTGAGCCGAAATATTTCATTGCGACCGGTATCAGCACCGCACCGATCGGAACATTGATCAGGAAGATATATTGCCATCCAAGCGTATCTACGAGAAACCCACCAAGTACTGGTCCCGCAATGCTGCCGATAGCGACGGTAGCGCCGACATACCCCATCGATTTTCCCTGCTCACCCCGGGGGTACAGCTGGTAAATAATCGCACTCGAGATGGAGAACAGCATGGCCGCACCGGTTGCCTGGACAACCCGGAACAGGATCAGGACGGGCAGGTCCGGTGACAGGCCGCAGGCAAGTGATCCGAGGGTAAAAACAACGAACCCGAGAATGAACATCCGACCCCTCCCGAAGTACTCTGAAACTCTGCCGAATATGAGGAGAAGACTTGTCAGCGTCACGAGGTATGCGGTAACGACCCATTGGGAGTACGTTACATCCACCCCGAAATAGGTTGTAACGGTAGGCAGTGCAATGTTTACCACGTTGCCGTCGAGGACAGCCATAAAAATAGCGGCAAAAACGATAAATGCCACGAACCTGGGCTTTTTTGTATCCGGTAAGGCCGGACTGGCAGGGACGGACATGCGACCCTATAACTTCTCTTCCATCCGGGTTTATAGTTTCAGGATTGCAGGGCTTTGGGAGCAGTTACCCTTTATTCGAATAGCCCGCCCTGCCGTAAAACAACGAAAAATGACATGGGATAAACCTTTTGCATAAAAATCCCGGAATATGGGTGAAAATCACTGGATCTAATTGATTTTCCTTGTTTCTGTCCAGAACTCGTATTCGTGGGTCCAGATATCCTTGTTCATGAGGACAAGGTTTTTCATATATTCAGCCCGTTCCTTGTGAAGTTTCTCCTGCTCAGGAAATTCCTCGGCATTGATAATCGCATCTGCGAGAACAGTTCCCAGCTCATAGGCCTCTTTCTCCCTGTTTGTGATCGCTGCCGGGTTACCAAGAATATTCACACCGACCAGGCCCACGGTTGTAACACCCATCTGCTGGAGTGAGCGGTTAAGATAGGCGGCAACATCTTCTGCAGCGGAACCACCTGCAGTCGAGACCGAACAGCCATACTTCCCGGAAAGCAGCTGGCAATGGATCACGTCAGCCATCCGATCGAGGAACACCTTGGTCTGGGCTGTCACGTTACTGATATAGTTCGGGGAACCAAGGACAATCCCGTCAGCATAAAGGATTTTTTCAAGCAGTTCCGGGTAGTCGTCGGCATTGATGCATTCCCCTTTCGCAAAGCAGACGCCACAGCCGGTACAGAAATTGATCTCTCGTTTGCAGAGGTCAATACATTCGATATCCGCTCCAGAATCCTTCGTACCTTCAAGCACCTTCATCACAAGGCGGAGGGTCTGGCTGTTTTTCCCTTGTGGGCTCCCAATGAGACCGATAATATTCATATTCACTCTCCCGATCCTGTTCCTTTAAACCGGTTTACCGCCATCCATTAATAGGTTCTGGTCCGGTTGTTCATGTTGAAGTCCCGGGATTGGAGACACGGCTCACACATTATGGGGGGTCCTCAAACTGGAGTACAACTTCCCACGCACGTAATTTTTCAGAGAATGAGGTCCGGGCATTGGCTGGGCTGGTCGAGGGTAGTATGTAAACACCTACCCCGGACGGCCATTCCATTCCGAATTTTCTAATGTACCTGCCTGCCGTAGAACCGTTGGCGATTACCACCCTGACCGTTGTGTGGTGATTGAGGAAGTGCGGGATATTGTTCGGGGTAACATTCCGGATGGCATGGTCCATTGCACCGTGACGCTCACATGAAAAAATTACATCCCATAGCCCGATGTTGCGGTTCTTCAGGCCCGCCAGCTTTTCTGTGTAGGGAAGCCCCTTTGAAATCCCGAGGTGAACCTCCATGATGTTCCAGAACTGGTTCCGTGGATTTGCGTAGTATTCTCCAGCCTCAAGCGAGAGCGGGCTTGGAAAACTACCCAGGATAAGTACTCGGGGAATACCACCGGGCTCAAACGGTAATCCCTTTAGTAATGGCATCAACAAACCCCTTCATAGATAACCAGTCCAACTCATAAACCGCGCTCTCTTTCATATTTTACAGGAAGGGTAATTATTTACACCCGTTTGAGGAGCAGTTTGGCAGGTAATTATCCTATGACAGGTTGGTCCTGTCGCCAGATAAAAAGATATTAATAATGCGATAGACCACTGCTCATAACCGGAGGACCGGATGTCATCTACTCAGGCCGGAGCTATGGATAATAAAGTACCGATATTCGTGGAAAAAACAGGACGTGTTGAGCTCCTTGACCGGATGGAGAAGACTGATGAGGAATGGCGTGCTATCCTTACCAGGGACCAGTTCGGGGTGGCTCGTGCATCAGTGACCGAACCACCGTTTTCAAACAAGTACCATGATTTCCACGAAAAAGGGACCTACCACTGTGTCTGTTGTGGTACTGACCTCTTCTCTTCAGATGCGAAATTCCGTTCAGGTACCGGGTGGCCGAGCTTTTATGCCCCCATTTCAGACCTGAACGTGAAGACTGCGACCGATAAGACCAACGGGATGGTGCGGACCGAGGTACTCTGTACGCGTTGCGGGGCACATCTCGGGCATGTCTTCGATGATGGCCCGCCGCCGACGCATAAACGTTATTGCATGAATTCAACTGCCCTGAAATTTTTGAAGCGATAGACCCTGTACATGGGGGAAATCCCCGGAGAAAACGCAGGGCACCGCACTTTTTCTCATCGGGCCCGCAGGTATTTCAGAACCCCCAGCTTCCGCCCCTTAATTTCGGACCATACAGGTGTAACACGAGGAAAAACACGGGTGCGAACAGGTATACGAGGGTGCTCCACTGGATTCCCGCGAGGGCAAACAGAATTCCCACGGCCGAAAGAGCAGGTATCACGGCGGCCCGTTGTTTACCCGCCCGAATTGCCTGGCCACTCATTGAAGGGTCGATAAGGTGGCGATTGGCAGTAGCATACCTCCATTGCAGGTAGAAGAGAGAGCCGGTTATCAGCAGGTTCAGTTCGAAAATGAACGCACAGAGGGGAATAGTTGGGAAATCTCCAACCAGATCTGTAGAAAACGGGATTAGCGCCACAAAGAGGAGTGATCCGATAGTAATCCAGAGAAGGTTATGGTCTACATAATGGATCTTGTGAAACTGCATATGATGCATCACCCATAACGCCGCAATCAGAAGGAATGCAATCACAAAGTGAACAAAATCGGGGAGCAGTTCCTGCAGCGTTGACATGACAAGGGCAGGGGTGAAACCATTGACATCAGAGGGGACTTCAATCCCGAGGGCCAGGAGCGTCATTGCGAATGCGAATATACAGTCGCTAATTGCTTCAATACGGTTCTTCCCAAATCCGATTTGTTTTATCGTCTCGTTCTCTGTGGTAATGTAGATCACTCCCATGACGGGGTAGTCGTCATTTCTCCGTATCCTGGAAAAACTCACGTTTCCTGTGCAACCCGCGATGAAATTTCATAAAAAAATGGCATGGTTCTCCGCTATCCCTGGTGAGTTATACCATGAATTTTATAGTTTCTGGGTATTTAACACGTACTTGATACCTGTTAAGGAGGAAAGGAATATCACAATATTTCTGGATGTTGGTTCATCTGATGAAAAGAAAATTATGCCCTTTTGATAAATTGGAATGCGTTGGGGAGTCCTGTATGCTGTTTTCCGGGGAAACGGAAATTTGCAGCCTCCTGCACCTCTGTTCACCTGGTAACCTGCCTGGGAAGGGCCTGGTCAGGAACCCTGAATCAGGAGCCCACGAAAGAAAATCCCGCTTTAAAGCTGAACTCTTCGATTAGCGGTTGCAGGCCCGATCCCAGAGGGGGCACCAATGGGGAAGGAATAATACCGGGTCGGTCTTTACCGGTTACAGGAGCGTTCCCACGTAATCAATGGTAGTCTGCAGGGTTTTTAACCGTGCGTAAAATTTATCGTTTGATTCCACGAGAGTCCATGGCGAATGCAGTGTACCTGTTTTTGCGAGCATTTCATTGACCGCACCCCTGTATTCATTCCATTTTTCCCTGTTCCTCCAGTCCTCGTCCGTGATCTTCCACTGCTTTTTAGAATCTGTCTCCCGCTGTTGAAACCTTGCCAGCTGTTCGTCCTGATCAATTTCAAGCCAGAACTTTACAATCCCACCTCCTTCCGAGACAAAATTCTGTTCCATCTCATTGATCTCGTTATAGGCCCGTTTCCATTCATCTTCGGAACAAAAACCTTCGACCCGCTCAACAAGCACCCGCCCGTACCAGCTCCGGTCAAACAGGGTAATGTGACCCGCTTTCGGGAAATGTGTATAAAATCTCCAGAGGTAATGGTGCGAAAGTTCATAGTCATTCGGCCTCGAAACCGGGACCACTTCATACCCCCTTGGGTTCATGCTTGCAGTAAGGCGTAGGATATTACCCCCTTTCCCTGCAGCATCCCATCCCTCGTATACGATGATCAGTGGTACTTTACGCTTATAGAGAAGATATTGTGCCTCCCTGACCCGGTCCTGGTATTCCCTGAGCTGTCCTGAGTAGTCTTGTTTTGCAACGGTTTTTGTCAGGTCGACATTGTCTAAATCAAAGCGTTTTTTATATTTAGGGGAAATATTCCGATAATTCTTAGTTGGGGACTCTTTTCCGGAAACAATTTTGTCCAGGGCTTTTGTGATCCGTGAAATTACTTTGAAACCCGCATACAACGGATTTGTTGCCTCAACGATTGTCCATGGTGCAAACGGGGTATCGGTCTCTTCAATGATCTGCTCGATTACAGGAAGGTAAAGGTCATACTGGTGATGGAAATCCCAGTCCCCCTTTGTGATCATCCACCCGGTAAGGGTGTCCCGCTCCCGTTCGATCATCCGACTCCGCTGCTCCTCCTTGCTGATGTGGAGGAAAAATTTGAGCACAAGCGTCCCGTCATCAACGAGCTGCCGCTCGAAATTACGTATTGCCGAGGTTGATTCCTTCAACCGCTCTTTCCAGTTAAGACCGCTCAACTGTTCTGCCAGGGTACGGCTGTACCAGCTCCGGGCAAAAATTGCAAATCTACCTTTAGCAGGAGTTTTGATAAAAAAACGCCATACCAGGTGATGTGCGCTTTCTTCGTCAGTCGGCGCGCCGATCGAATAGAGATTATAACCACGGGGATCAATGGCCTGGACGATTTCACCGGAAACAGAAGTAATACCGGATGCATTCCATCCTTCAATCAGGATTACTACAGGTATGCCGCTGTCACGGCAGGCACGCTGGAGTGCCCCAAGTTGCACCTTAATTCCGGGAAGAGTCTTATCTATCGTTTTTTCATCAACGTTAAGATCGAGATTATACCGCTCAAACATCATGCAGCCCAGATAATTCCCGGGTTCACCCCTTAGGTACAGAAATAAGTGAGCAGATATTTGGATGTTTTTATTTCAATACAGTGCAACGGGAAATTCCACCATATCATGCATTACCTGGAAAAATCATCAATCCGAGGCACTTATATTCATACCACAAAGGCATGACGTGATGCAACCAGGAATAATCGCTTGGAAGGTTTCCCCTCAACAGGCAGAAAAGATATCACTCATTACCGGTCCTTTCTGCGATTACAGCCGTTAAAGGTGTTTCTGCTCACATAGGTTCACTCCGATAACTGACTTGTGACAGTCCGGCTCAGCGTTGTTGATGATCCCTTGCATCATTGACAGTGATTGTATCAATTGTCCAGGGGAAATCCACCATTTTCGTTAATGTGGCTTCATTTTCAGCCCCATTACACCCGTTGGTCCCGATCCCTACCCTCCCTCCTGTAACCGCTGCATCCATCGCTGCAAGGTCCTGACCGACAGACCCCTCTGCAATTCATATTGTTCAGTGGGCAGCATGCGAATGATTGGTTGACCTGTGGCCATGGTCGCAAATGCGACCAGGCCAATAACCAGTACAATTACGATTGCCCCACAATGCGATTACTTTGTGCCTGCACCCATCTGATGCCGTAGTGATCCCTCTTCTGAACAATTCAATGATTAGTTTTATGAACAAATTGGTTATTTTCAGTGTTAGAACTCAATAAGCCCCGGGGTTAACAATTGGAAAAGCGTGATAACGGACTGGGCGGTACGAAAGAGGACAATTAAATAAAACTCCCGTAGAGAGTAATATCAGATGCCACGTGTGTTAGGTGAGATAGACCGCTACACCATTTACCTCGTCGCAGCGATTGCAGGAATCGCGATAATTATATTCTGGCAGCTCATGGTAGCGCTGATATTCGCCGGATCAATTGCAGTTATTGCACTGCCACTCCACAAGCGGTTCAGTGGCAGGGTTGGCGTGAAGGCATCTGCGGCCCTGATCACACTGGTCGCGTTTTTGATTTTTGTTGCGGTCATCGCGCTTGCCGTGGGATTATTACTCCAGAACCAGGAGTTCCTTAATGGTCTTGTATCGACCATTATCAACTGGGCGGGCCCCGGACAGAATAATTCCATCACAACGGCGCTCCATATTAACCAGACCCAGCTGGACGGATTAATTGGCAACAGCAACCAGACGATTAACCAGTGGGCAGATTCAATCATCGGGCAGATACCGGCACTAGGGTTCCAGTTGCTGGTTTTTTTCTTATCCTTTTCTGTGTTCCTTTACAAGGGTGAGGAACTGTACAATTCATCGTTCGCAATGCTCCCGGAAAAATTAAAAGAGCCGGTGAAGCACCTGACGCACACGGCAGTCGATACCCTCTATGCCATCTACGTTGTCCAGCTAATTATTGTGATAGTTACCTTCATTCTGGCCTTACCGTTTTTTTATTTTCTTGGATTTGAGCATGTGCTCTTTTTCAGCTCACTTGCAGGTCTCTTAAAAATAGTCCCCATACTCGGTCCATCAATCCTTATGGCATTTCTCGCGGTGTATGCGATATCAATATCCGATATGACGGCCCTGGCCCTTCTTATCTTTATAGGTTACCCGGTGGTCTGCGCATTTCTTGACTTGTTTATCCGTCCGGTACTTATGGGCAGGCGTACCTGCATTCATCCAGTCATCATGTGGATTGGATTCGTAGGTGGCCTGTATACCCTCGGGCTTGTCGGGTTCGTGCTGGGCCCACTAACCCTTGTATTGCTGATCACGGGATATCACATTCTGAAGGGAGACCATGAATCCTGCGGGGCGGGCAGGACGGCAGAGACCGAGAAGCAATAATCCCAGGTATTAATATCCGGATTACGAGGTAATACCTCATATTTCCAGGTTCACTTATGCCCTGGCCCCCGCGGCATGGCACGGGATAAACGAAATTCGCAGCAGGGGTTGCCTGGCCGGGCTACGGCCCTGTGGCAGTAATAAGGGTACAATAAATAAAGCCCGATCAGATATGTAATAGCGCGAGGGTTGCCGAGCCAGGTCAAAGGCGATGGGTTTAGGGTCCATTCTCGAAGGGGTTCAGGTGTTCGAATCACCTCCCTCGCATCGTATTCGTTACACATTTTGTCTCTTTTCGGGAAAAGACTAAATTCTCACCTCATACAAAGAATGTGTAAGAGTGAAGACCTATGCCCAGGCTCAAATGGTACCTTTGTGTGTTAATACTCCTGATCATCATTATCCAGTCAGTATCAGGAGCAATAAGTGTCAGAAATATGGTAGTCAATCCATCAGGGGACCTAATTTCGGGGCAAGTTCCGCCCAAACAGGTGTCCGTCTCCTATGCAGTCAATTTCATACCTGATGGCGGTATGACATTTTCGAGCAGCAACACCCTTGATATGTTTACCGACCTTGAAAACGCCCGCTGGTCATATTCAACAGTGATGGATGGTAATGCAAATCCACCGCTGACAGATAACGGCAATAGTGTTGATATTAATGGCTGGGTGCTATCTTACCCGTCAAGAAGGGATCTTACGATACTGGTAAACCTGACAGGGGAGGTCCCCGCCGTATCAGCAACCGGAAAAAAGACCCTGGTAAAGGTGGGTGTCTATAACGGAGGGAACGAGGTATATCCCGGTTCTGCAGTAATCCGTGAGGCAAATGTCATCCTGCCCGGCAGTCCGGCAGTATCATCAACAGCACCTACAATTCAGCAGTCCCCGGGTCAGACACCGAAGCTAACGGCCACCACGCCCGTCAGCACCGCCCAGGTTCCTGCAACATCCACCCCTCCATCTTCAGCCCTGGTTATACCGGTAGGCATAATTACCGTCATCTTCCTTTTAATCTCGTTCATACCACTCGGACTACTAATATTCCATGATTATTTCGGGCTTGGAAAATTTTTGATCCCGCAACCTTTTCCTTTGCGTGCAGCTATTGCCATTGTCCAGGTACTTTGTGGGATCGGCCTCCTTTTCGTCCTCTTGCCACTCCAGGTTATATACACAAACCTCGTAGTGGCAGAAAGCGGCCTTGCGCCAATTTTTGTGTTACTGGTGCTCCTGTTAGTGTCATATGTTACACTATCGGCTTTTGCTCTCGCGATTGGTTCTTTACTCAGGAAGGCATTCCGCTGGACTCTCAAAGTGCATAGTATTGCCGGAATTGCAACCCTTGTCCTCGCATCCACTGCAATTGTCGTATTCGGAACAACCCCTGATATCCTGCAATCACGGACAGTTGTGGTAGTTATTGCCGTAATTGCAGCCCTGGTTACTACCCTGCTCGCCTTGTGGCAGGACCATGCACTCCGGGAGGACCTTGGGCGCGACTGGGTCTCCTCGTTATCTGACTTTTTCCACCGATTGAAAGGAAACCTCAACCCGAAGAAGACCCCTCAAACAGATATGGGGGCCGCGATCACCATCCTCAATACCCGGCTGGCAAAAGGCGAGATCGGCCTTGAGGAATACAACCAGCTAAAAGAAGCCATTAAGAAATAATCTCATTTTTCCCTTCTTCCCCGAGACTCCGCACCGTTTAACGATAAGTGGCATATTTTTTCTATTCAATGTTCAGAAATTTCCACAAGAATAATACACGCATTTATTAAAATTTTATAAATCCCTGAACAATGGGTAATAATCGTCTGAACCAAAATTACGGGGCATGGTTACGCATCCATTTCCGGTTCTGTCACATGTCAGATACAGTTGGGTGCAGGGAATCCTTGTTCATTAAGGGCTTAGATCCCGATAAAAAAATGGAATACTGGGTTTTTTACTAATATACCACAAAATCGGCCATTTTTGGAAAAATGAAGGAATTAGAGCAGTACCAAACAAAAATCCGAGCCCTTGCACAAGGTGGGGGGTGTAAAGGGTAGTGCTATGATAATACCCCGCTTATCGTTCGAATAATGAGGCCGGAATATGACTGAATTTCACAAATAGCCGATTGGATTTCCATTGTTCTGGCAGTTGTCACCCACCTGTACTGATGCAGAGCTTCTTAACCTCGGGAAGCTTAGATAATGTGCAGTTTTAATAGAGCTGTTTGAGAAATATCATGTATAAATCAAATTTTGGAGGGTCGAGTAATTACGGCCCCCGTGAAATGACTAAAGTAGTCTGTTCAGATTGTGGAAAAGATTGTGAAGTACCGTTCAAGCCGACCGAAGGCAGGCCTGTATATTGTCAGGAATGCCTCCCGAAGCACAGACAGCCCAGGTACTAACCTGATAATCGTCTTTTTTTTAGTTAACAATTGAGTGTACTTCAACAGCGGCGAGCGTTGCTGGTTATTCAATTATTATGGCATGTTTCCACGGTTGCCCACTGGATGTTAAATTCATATCCGGTTCGGTTTCTCTCCCGGATCTGTTTCGGCCGTTTTCCTCGCTTTCCTGGTTACCCTTTCTGTCTACATAGGGGCCCTTGAGGAACCCAATAACAAGGTCACCCTAATCGAAATACCTCATGCACCAAATAGTCCATGCGGGACACAAACAAAATGATAGAAAACGGTTCATTCTTCACTCTGACAGGTATATCTGCCATCAATGAGGTGAAAACCAATGTCTTATATATGGTAATTATCCATACTCTACTAAACAGAGGAACGAAGATCTATGAAGCCAGACGATGCAAAGAAAATTATTGCAACAGCAATCGACAAGGAGATCGAAGCATACACATTTTATCATGTTATTGCCGATAAAGTAAAGGATGCTAGCCTCAAAAAACTGTTTGCAGAGCTTGCCGGGGAGGAAAAGAAGCACCGTGAGTTCCTTCAGGGAATGCTCACAAAGGATGTATCGAAGATGAAATTTGATGAATCTCATGACTACAAGGTAGCAGATACACTACCGTCGCCACCCCTTACCGCTGATCTTAAACCAATCGATGGGATTGTTATCTCGATCAGGAAGGAGCTGGAAGCCATGCAGATGTACACCCAACTTGCGAGCCTTGCCAAAGATACCGAAACACAATTGCTTTTTTCCCAGCTGGCAAACATGGAACGGGGACATAAAGCAAGACTTGAAGATCTGTACACGAATATGGCCTTCCCTGAGTCTTGGTAAAAACCCAAAGATTTAGGATCTTTTTAATCGAAGCAGGGATAAAAACCCTATTTTTCCTACTTATTATCCACGAAATCATCGCATTCGGAGCAGTACCGCCAGTTCATTCGGGAGATAATATCTCATCCGCACAATATCACGGACGAGGGAACTATCACCGGCATCTGCAACTCCCGTCATTGCTTGCGCGGGAAGACCATTGGAATTTTATCAGAACTTGCCTTATTCATGAATAAAACACTATGATGTACGCATCAGGCAAACCAGATGAAAATCATGGATTTTTCAGGATAACATCCTGTTTCTTTCACCCTGTTGACGATAGCATATTCATTTGCATGAGGGGTTAGCACAGGGGTAACCGTCATAACAGCCGGACATCCCCGGGCTGTTGGATCATAATTTCTTTTTCGCCCCGGTATGTCTGGACAATCCCATACAGTTGAACTGCATCTCCTTTTTTCAATGAAACACCCCTGGCAGAAGAGGCAGGAATGAAGACTGGTGTCCCATTCACATCAAGGATCAGGTCTGCCCCGTTTTTTGTGACCACCAGGCGATCCACAGTCCCCTCCAGAAGGACCAGCGTACCATCAGCCGATGTCCTGGTAAACCGTGTTGAAAAGTTGGATTTCCCGACTGACTCGATAATGATAAATCCGGCAACAACAGCAAGCGTTACAACTGCGAGAAGAATAAAGGCATTTCGTTCCTGCCGGGTAAGCATAGATCCAGATTATCACTTGTACATTGTTATAACCGGCAGCTTTAAGGGTTAACGGTGTTAACATATTGTGCATGTCAGGAACGAACCTACCTCCCTCATCAAAAACCGTCCTCTCGATCCTGGACGAGAGTGGGGCAATGACCCACAAGGAGATTGTTAAGAAGAGCAACCTGGCCCCAAGGACAGTCCGCTATGCCCTGAAGAAACTGAAGGAGAACCACCTCATCATTGAGAAATTCAATTTCCGGGACGCACGACAGATCATCTACCAGGGCCGGGCGCCGACAATGGTGTGTGCATGAGCGAGAGCCCATGCAACATCATGAAATGTGATTCACTTGCCCGAAAATATCTCCCGGGTATCAGGGCCGAGATGGTTTACCGGCTGGTAAACGACAAGGGTATGAGCCAGAGCGATGCAGCGAAACGGCTGGGAGTTACGCGCGCTGCAATTTCGCAATATATGAGCAAGAAGCGTGGTGCGGATATCAAACTCTGCGGGGACATTGACAGCCTGATTGACCGTTGGGCATTGGCTGTAGCGGGAGAGGATGACCAGATCACCTTATGCGATGTCTGCAAATGTGCAATGAAAAAGTAACGTCGCCCGATAGAGCTATGGCAACAATTTCAGCTGGTAGCAATTTATTTTTACTCCCCCCTAATTTTTCCTTGTTCCGTCCTAAACCTAGAAATTATGGTAGTTCAAGTCTGTTTTAGGATTCCACATCTGACCCCGGGAACTGCAAGCGGATCTTGGATAAATAGTAAAATATGTCAAATTGCACCTCAACTATTTGTTGCCTGGCCCCGCGATCAACTTCAGGCGAATTATTCAGCTTGTTCCCGGTCGGGACTTTGACGCACATCCATTTTTCTCCGTATTGCCATCCCGATACCGTGTAATTTTTCAATCCCACCCACACCTTCACGAAAGTAATACAGAAGAAGATGGAAATAGTCCGCAGTCAGGTCCTGAAACTCTTTCCGGTAACGGACCTCGACACAAGGGTCCCCGATAAAGCCCCCGACAGAGATGAAATCTGCTTTCTCGAAGGAAAAGAAGGGCATTTTCATCTGACGGAGATACCGGACTGAAGCGAAATGTTCCAGGAATGTCAAAAATTCCTCAATCAATGGTTCATCAAGCAGGTACGCTTTCAACGTGGAACCATCCACACAAAGTTT